>DASURM010000230.1:0-12938 GCA_036280035.1 Burkholderiaceae bacterium
CATCTTCATCTCGGCCACCGAGAGCCAGGCGCGCGGCGGCGCCACCGGCGTGCCGGTGCCCGGCTTCCGGGCGTGCCTGCTCGACGAGCGGGGCCGCGAGGTACCGCGCGGCCAGATCGGACGGCTCGCGGTGAAGGGGCCCACCGGGTGTCGCTACTTGGCCGACGAGCGGCAGACCACGTACGTGCAGAACGGCTGGAACCTCACCGGCGACGCCTACCGCATCGGCGACGACGGCCAGTACGAGTTCCAGGCTCGCACCGACGACATGATCATCAGCGGCGGCTACAACATCGCCGGGCCCGAGGTCGAATCGGCGCTGATGCTGCACCCGGCGGTGGCCGAGTGCGCGGTGATCGGCGCCGACGACGAGCAGCGCGGCATGATCGTCAAGGCCTTCGTCGTGCTGAAGCCCGGCCACAACGGCGACGACGCGCTGGTCAAGACGTTGCAGGACTTCGTCAAGCAGACGATCGCGCCGTACAAGTACCCGCGCGCGATCGAGTTCCGCAGCGAGCTGCCGCGCACCGAGACGGGCAAGCTGCAGCGGTTCCGGCTGCGCGAGCGCTGAGGCGCTGATAAATCGCTGCGCGATTTCTCAGCGGTTTGATCAGTGCGGGAGGGACCGGCGGAGCCGGATCCTCGCCGCAGTACGGATCCCGCTCACGCGTTGCTTCGCGGGATCCTCGAGCGGGCGGCCGTTCCGCCCGCTTCAAGACTGCGCGCAGTAACACGCAGCGCAGTCTCACCTGGGGCCGGGATCCGGCTTCGCCGGTCCCGGTCCCACTGACCAAGCCACTCAGAAATTGCGCAGCAATTTCTGAGTGATCAATGTCCCGTCAGCAGCCGCGCCGCCAACCGCAGCGGCAGGCCCGCGGCGCGGATCTTGTCGGCTGCGGTGGCGTGGTCGTACGGCACGCGGTGGTAGGTGATGCTGTTCTCGGCGCGGTCGAACACCGCATACGCGGCCGCCGGGTTGCCATCGCGCGGCTGACCCGACGAACCGGGGATCACCAGCCACTGACGGTCGTCGCGCAGCAGGATCGGCGCACCCGGTTTGGGCGCGTACTCGCCGGCGCGCCCGGCTGCCCCGGCGTGGAACAGGCGCTGCTCGTGCAGATGGCCGCAGAAGGTGTAGCGGCACTCGGTGGCCAGCATGCTGCGCAGCGCCAGGTTGGCGTTGATCAGGTACTCCCACTGGTCGGGCGCGTAGGCGTTGGCGTGCACGTAGAGCCGATCGTCGCGGCGCTGGCTCAGCGGCAGCGCGCGCAGGAACTCGAGCTGCGCCTCGTCGAGCTGCGCGCGCGTCCACTCGATCACCGCGCGCGCCTCGATGCGCATCATCGGGTTGGCGCCGAGCACGGTGGCAAGATCGTGGTTGCCCTGCACGGCCACCGCGCCGCCGGCCGCATGCTCGCGGATCAGGTCGACCACCCACGCGGGGTCGGCACCGTAGCCGACGAAGTCGCCGAGAAAGACCCACTCTTGCACGCCCTGTTCGCGCGCGTGCGCCAGCACCGCCTCGACGGCCTCGCGGTTGGCGTGCAGGTCGGTGACCAGCGCGGTTTTCACGGCGGTCAGCGGCGCCCGGCCGCCCGAAGCCGCTGACGCGCCCCCTCGGGGGGCAGCGAACGGAGTGAGCGTGGGGGTCGATTCACAAATTTCGCGCGAGTTGCTGGCGGGTGATGCGCGCGGCCTCAAAGCGCGCCACCAGCGCATCGAGCAGCGACTGCGCCTTGGGCGTGTTGTCGCTGGCGACGTTGCAGACGAAGACGTCGAGCGTCACCGCGCGCAGCTCGGGCCAGGTGTGCACCGCCAGGTGTGACTCGGCCAGCAGCAGCACGCCGGTGTGGCCGCCGTCGCCGTGCGGCGCGAAGGCGTGGAACTGGCGCGCGACGACGCGCAAGCCCGCGTCGCGGGCGGCCTGCTCGCACAGCGCGGCCAGCGCCGCGCCGTCGCGCAACAGGTTGGCAGGGTCGCGGCAGCCGCTCAGGTCGGCCGTCAGGTGAACGCCACGCATGGGTCGGCGCAGCGGCTCAGCCGATGCGTCCGAGAAGCAAGTACTCCATCAGGGCCTTCTGCACGTGCAACCTGTTTTCGGCTTCGTCCCAGACCACCGACTGCTTGCCGTCGATCACTTCGGCGGCGACCTCTTCGCCGCGGTGCGCGGGCAGGCAGTGCATGAACAGCGCGTCGCGCTGCGCGAGCTGCATCATCTGCGGGTCGACGCACCAGTCGGCGAACGCCTTGCGGCGGGCCTCGTTCTCGGCCTCGTAGCCCATGCTGGTCCAGACGTCGGTGGTCACCAGGTGCGCACCTTCGCAGGCGGCGAACGGGCTCTTGAAGGTCTTGACGCACGCCGGGTTGGCCACGCCGGCCAGCGCGGGGTCGATCTCGTAGCCGCGCGGCGTGCTCACGTGCAGCCCGAAGCCGAGGATGTCGGCCGCCTGCACCCAGGTGTTGGCCATGTTGTTGCCGTCGCCGACCCAGGCCACCACCTTGCCGGCGATGCTGCCGCGCTGCTCGATGAAGGTGAACACGTCGGCCAGGATCTGGCACGGGTGGTACTCGTTGGTCAGGCCGTTGATCACCGGCACCCGCGAGTGCGCCGCGAACCGCTCGATCTTGGCCTGCTCGAAGGTGCGGATCATCACGATGTCGACCATGCGGCTGATCACGCGTGCGGCGTCTTCCACCGGCTCGTCGCGGCCGAACTGGCTGTTGTCGGCGGTGAGGTGCACCACCGAGCCGCCCATCTGGTACATGCCGGCCTCGAAACTGACGCGCGTGCGCGTGCTGGCTTTCTCGAAGATCATCGCCAGCGTGCGGTCGGCCAGCGGCTGGTAGCGCTCGTAGTTCTTGAAGCGCGTCTTGATGATGCGCGTGCGCTCGAAGAGGTAGGCGTACTCCTCGGCCCGCAAGTCCTTGAACTGCAGGTAATGTTTCATCAGGCGGTCACCCGGCTTCATTACGCAGCAAGGCAGGCCGCCTTCATGTCTCGGCCAGGAACTCGCGCACCAGCGGCGCGAGCTTGCGCACCACCTCGTCGCCTTCGACGCTCGTCATGATCAGCGGCGGCAACAGGCGCACCACGGTGTCGGCCGTCACGCTGATCAAGAGGCCCGCGTCGGCCGCGCGCTGCAGCAGTGCGCCGCACGGCCGATCGAGTTCGATGCCGAGCATCAGGCCCTGGCCGCGGATCTCGACCACGCCCTTCGTGCCGACCCACTCGCGCTCGAGGCCGCTCTTGATGCGCGCGCCGACCACGGCGGCGTTGTCGATCAGCTTGTCCTCGGCGACGATGCGCATCGTCTCGATGCCCGCGCGCATCGCCAGCGGGTTGCCGCCGAAGGTGGTGCCGTGGTTGCCCGGGCCGAGCACATTCTTGGCCTTGGGGCCGACGACGATCGCACCCACCGGCACGCCCGAGGCGAGGCCCTTGGCCATCGGCATCACGTCGGGCACGATGCCGGCCCACTGGTGCGCGAACCACTTGCCGGTGCGGCCCATGCCGCATTGCACCTCGTCGAGCATCAGCAGCCAGTGCTTCTCGTTGCACAGCGTGCGCAACTCGCGCAGGTACTCCGCGCGCGTGGGGTTGATGCCGCCTTCGCCCTGGATCACCTCGAGGAACACCGCCACCACGTTAGGGTTGGTGCGCGCCACCTCGCGCACCGCGGCGATGTCGTTCAGCGGCACGCGCACGAAGCCCTCGACCAGCGGCTCGAAGCCCTTCTGCACTTTGGGGTTGCCGGTGGCCGACAAGGTGGCGATCGAGCGGCCGTGGAAGGCTTTTTCGTAGACGATGATTTCGGGCCGCGCGATGCCGCGGTCGTGGCCGTACTTGCGCGCGATCTTGATCGCGCCTTCGTTGGCCTCCATGCCGCTGTTGCAGAAGAACACCGACGACAGCCCCGACACCTCGCACAGCGCAGCGGCGAGCTGCTCCTGCAGCGGCATCTGGTAGTAGTTGGAGCAGTGGATCAGCCGCGACACCTGCTCCTGCAGCGCCGGCACCAGCTTCGGATGGCCGTGTCCCAGGGTGTTGACCGCGATGCCGGCCAGCGCGTCGAGGTACTCGCGGCCGTCGGTGTCCCACACGCGGCAGCCCTTGCCGTGCGACAGCGCGAACGGCAGGCGGCCGTAGGTGTTCATCAGGTGCGAGGCGGCGGGCATGACGCGACTCCAATGGTTCAGGGCGGCGGCACAACGGGGATCACGCTGCGGGCGCGATTCATTCTATAGGCGAGGTGCGGCGCGCCGTGGCGAGGCCACGGCGCAGGAACTCGAGTGAGCCCAAGCAAAAGGGCCTGCATCGGCAGGCCCTTGTCGCGTCGCTCGGTGCTCTCAGGCCGCCATGGCCTTGAGCCTGGCCGCCAGGCGGCTCTTGTGGCGGGCGGCCTTGTTCTTGTGGAAGATGCCCTTGTCGGCCACCGAGTCGATGATCGGCTGCGCGCTCTTGAACAGCTCGGTGGCCTTGGCCTTGTCGCCGCCGGCCACCGCCTTCTGCACGCTCTTGATCACGGTGCGAAAGCGCGAGCGCAGCGCGGTGTTGTGCGCGTTGAGATGCACGTCCTGGCGGGCGCGCTTGCGGCCCGAGGCGAGGCGGACGGTCTTCTTCTTGGCTTTGGTGGCAGTGGCCATGGTGGTGCTGCAGAGGTGGCGCGGTGCAATGGGTCGCACGCGAAGCCGCGCAGTATACACCGCGACGCCCCGCGATCGGCGGTGCGCACAGGGGCGCTGCCTATAATCCGCGCGTCCGATGAACCTGCTAAAGGCCGCATCCACCGTATCGGTTCTGACGCTGGCGTCTCGGATCACCGGGCTCGTTCGGGAGGCGCTGATCGCCAACGCGTTCGGCGCCAGCGCGCTGACCGACGCCTTCTTCGTTGCCTGGCGGATCCCCAACCTGCTGCGCCGCTTGTTCGCCGAGGGCGCGTTCGCCCAGGCGTTCGTGCCGATCCTCGCCGCGACGCGCGAACGCGACGGCGACACCGCGACCCGCCAACTGGTCGACTCGGTGGCCACCGTGCTGTGGTGGTGCCTGCTGGCGACCGTGGTGGTCGGCATCGCGGCGGCGCCGGTAGTGGTGTGGCTGGTGGCATCGGGACTGGAGCGCTTCGACGCCGCCGTCTGGATGACGCGCGTGATGTTCCCCTACATCGCGCTGATCTCGATGGTGTCGCTGGCCGCCGGCATCCTCAACACCTGGCGGCGCTTCGCGCTGCCGGCGGCGACGCCGGTGCTGCTGAATCTGGCGGTGATCGCGGCCACGCTGTGGGGTGCGCCGTGGTTCGCCGCCCACGGCGTCGAGCCGATCTATGCGTTGGCGGCCGGCACGGTGCTGGGCGGTGTGCTGCAGCTCGCGGTACAGGTGCCGGCGTTGCGACGCATCGGCTACGTGCCGCGGCTGGGTCTCGTGCCGTCGCGCATCGCGCTCGCGTGGCGCCACTCGGGCGTGCGGCGCGTGCTGCGCCAGATGGGGCCGGCCGTGATCGGCGTGTCGGTGGCGCAGGTTTCGATGCTGATCAACACCCAGATCGCGTCGCATCTGGCGGTGGGCTCGGTGTCGTGGCTGAACCTGGCCGATCGGTTGATGGAGCTGCCCACCGCGCTGCTCGGCGTGGCGATGGGCGTGGTATTGCTGCCGCAGTTGTCGTCGGCGCAGGCGCGCGGCGACCAGGCCGCGTACTCGGCGATGCTCGACTGGGGCTTGCGGCTGGTGCTGCTGCTGACGCTGCCGTGCGCGGTGGCGCTGATGGTGTTTGCGCAGCCGATGCTCGCGGTGCTGTTCCACCACGGCCACCTCACGGCACACGACGTGTCGCAGAGTGCCGCCGCGCTCGCTGCCTACGGGGTGGGGCTGCTGGGCATCGTGGCGGTCAAGGTGCTGGCGCCGGGCTACTACGCGCGCCAGGACATCCGCACGCCGGTGCGCATCGCGATCATCGTGCTGGTGATCACGCAGCTCTTGAACGCGCTGCTGGTGCCGTGGCTGGCGCACGCCGCGCTGACGCTGAGCATCGGCCTGGGTGCGCTGGTCAATTCGGCCTGGCTGCTGCGCGGCCTGATGCGCGATGGCGTCTACCGCCCCGCAGCCGGCTGGGGCCGCTTCGGCACCAGCGTGCTGCTCGGCTGTCTGGCGCTCGGTGCGGTGCTCTGGTGGGCCGATCGGACGTTCGACTGGATCGGCACCCAGCCGTGGTGGCGTGCCGGCGTGCTGGCGGCGGTGCTGGCCGGTGTGGCGCTACTGTACTTCGGCGTGCTGGCCGCGTGCGGCGTGCGTTTGCGCGCATTCATGCGCCGTGCGTGACGGCCTGCCTCGCGCGGCCGCGCCGGCCCACGGCAGCCAACCTCTACACTGCAGGGGCTGGGCGCTCGCAGGCGTCCGGTGCCCAACGCATGACGCCCGAGACGCTGTTCAGCGCGCCAACCCCGTTGCAGTACTTCGCCGCCCTGGTGGCCGAGGATTCCGGCCTCGCGCTGCTCGAGGCGGCGGTCTCGATCGCGCAGGACGAGTACCCCGAGCTCGACGTGCAGGCGGTGCTGTCGGAGATCGATGCGCTGGCGGCCAAGCTGAAGGCACGCTTGCCTGCCGACGCGGCGCCGGTGCAGCGGCTGCGCCTGCTGAACCGCTACTTCTATCGCGAGCTGGGCTTCGCCGGCAACGTCAACGACTACTACGACCGGCGCAACAGCTTCATCAACGACGTGCTCAGGCAGCGCCGCGGCATTCCGTTGACGCTGGCGCTGCTTTACCTCGAGTTGGCCAGCCAAGTCGGCCTGACCGCGCGCGGGGTGTCGTTCCCCGGGCACTTCCTGGTCAAGCTGCGCATGCCGCAAGGCGAGGTGGTGCTCGACCCGCTCAACGGCCGTTCGCTGTCGCGCGAAGAACTCGACGAGCGCCTGGCGCCGTATCGGCGCCGCCAGGGGCTGGTGGGCGAATTCGAGGCGCCGCTCGGGCTGTTCCTGCAGGCGGCGCAGCCGCGCGACGTGCTGGCGCGCATGCTGCGCAACCTCAAGGAGATCCACCGCAGCGGCCGCGACGGCGAGCGCTGGCTGGCGGTGCAGGAGCGGCTGGTGATCCTGCTGCCGCAGAACTGGGACGAGCGGCGCGACCGCGCGCTGGCGGCGGTCGAGGCCGGGCGCGTCGACGCGGCGATCGCCGACCTCGAGGCCTACCTCGCCGCCAGGCCCGATGCCGACGACGCGCTGGCGATGTCCGAGCGGCTCGACGAACTGCGCCGCCTGCCGCGCCTGCATTGAGCGCGCGGTCCGCCCGGTCGATGAAACAGCTGCCCCTGCCGATCGTGGCGCCGGCGACGGCCCGCTTCGACACCTTCATCGCCAATGGCAACGCGGCGGCGCTGCAGCACCTGCAGCAACTCGACGGCGCGACACCGGCGTTCCTGTGGGGCCCGGCGGGCAGCGGCAAGACGCACCTGCTGCACGCGCTGGCGCACCAGCGCCAGCAGCGCGGCGAGCGCATCGGCTGGTTCGATGCGTCGACGCGGCCGCCGTGGTCGATCGATCCGAGCTGCACGCTGCTGCTGCTCGACGCCTGCGATGCCTTCGACGACGCGCAGCAGCGCGAGGCCTTCGCGCTGCTGGTGGATGCGCAGTCGCACGCCGTGCCGTGGGTGGCCGCCGCGCGCGTGCCACCGGTGGACCTGGGCTTGCGCGAGGATCTGCGCACCCGCCTCGGCTGGGGCCCGGTGTTCGCGCTGCGCTGTCTGCCCGAGGAGCAGGCGCGCGCGGTGCTGCGCCGCGAGTCCGACCGTCGTGGCACTTTCCTGTCCGACGAGGTGATGGACTATCTACTGACGCACTTCGCGCGCGACCTGTCGCACCTGATGGCGCTGCTCGACCGCCTCGACGGCTTCGCGCTGGCCGAGCAGCGCGGCATCACCGTGCCGCTGCTGAAGAAGATGCTGCTCGAGCAGGAGGCGACCGGGGCATGAATGCGCGCGCGACGGCGCGCGGCGCCAGCGGAGTCTCATGAAAGCCGCGCCGCAGACCGCGCCCTCGAGACTCGCTTTGTTCGACCTCGACGGCACGCTGATCGCCAAGGATTCCGACCATGCGTTCGGCGAGTTCCTGGTCGCGCTCGGCTGGGCCGACGCCCGCCAGTTCGCCGCCGAGAACGACCGCTTCTACAACCAGTACCAGGCCGGCCGGCTCGACATGGTCGAATACATCGACTTCGCCACCCGGCCGTGGCGCGATCGCCCGCCGGCAGCGCAGGCCGCCGCGCTCGAGCGCTTCATGCGCGAGCAGATGGCGCCGGCGATCGACCCGCGCGCCCGCGCGCTGGTGCGCTCGCACCTCGACGCCGGCGACCTGGTGGCGATCGCCACCTCGACCAACGAGTTCATCACGCGGCCGATCGCCAAGGCCTTCGGCGTCGAGGCCCTGATCGCCACCGAACTCGAGCGCGATGCCAGCGGGCGCGTCACCGGGCGCATCCGCGGCACGCCGTCGCTGCGCGAGGGCAAGGTGCTGCGCGTCGAGCAGTGGCTCGCCGCGCAGGGGCGCAGGCTGTCCGACTTCTCGACCAGCGTCTGCTACAGCGACAGCCTCAACGACCTGCCGCTGCTCGAGGCGGTGAGCGAACCCGTCGCCACCAACCCGAGCCCCGCGCTGGCGGCGCTGGCACGCCAGCGGCGCTGGCGTATCCTCGACCTCTTCGCATGATCAAGCGTCTCTTCGACAAGCTGCTCGGCAAACCGGCACGCCTGCCGCTGGGCAAGCGGCTCGACGTTCCGGAAGACGAACACGGCATCGACCCTTCGCTGGTCGACGAGCACGCGATCCGCGTCGTCGGCACGCTCAAGCAGGCGGGCCACGAGGCCTACATCGTCGGCGGTGCGGTGCGCGATCTGCTGGTGGGCCGCCGACCGAAGGACTTCGACGTCGCCACCAACGCCACGCCCGAACAGGTGAAGGCGCTGTTCCGCCGCGCGTTCGTGATCGGCCGGCGCTTCCGACTAGTGCACGTGGTGTTCGGCCGCGGCCGCGAGCACGAGGTGATCGAGGTCTCGACCTTCCGCGCCTACCGCGACGCCAGCGAGGCCGACACCGTCGAAGGCAACGAGCGCACGTCGAAGGCCGATCTGGTGGGCAAGACGCATGTCGTCGACGCCAGCGGCCGCGTGCTGCGCGACAACGTCTGGGGCCCGCAGATCGAGGACGCCGCGCGCCGCGACTTCACCGTCAACGCGATGTACTACGACCCGCAGACGCACATCGTGGTCGACTTCCACCGCGGCATCGCCGACGCCAAGCACCACGTGCTGCGCATGATCGGCGACCCGGCCACGCGCTACCGCGAAGACCCGGTGCGACTGGTGCGCGTGGTGCGCTTCGCCGCCAAGCTCGGCTTCGCGATCGAGAAGAAGACCGCCGCCGCGATGGCCGAGGCGGTGCCGCTGCTGGCCAACGTGCCGGCGTCGCGGCTGTTCGACGAGATGGTCAAGCTGCTGCAGACCGGGCACGCGCTGGCCAGCATCGCCGCGCTCAGGGAGTATGGGCTGCACCGCGGCGTCTTTCCGGTGCTCGACGCGGTGTTCGACGAGCAGCGCAGCACGCCTCAGCGCCAGCGCTTCATCGATCTGGCGCTGACCGACACCGACCGCCGCGTGGCCGAAGGCCGTGCGGTGGTGCCGAGCTTTCTGCTGGCGTGCCTGCTGTGGCACGACGTGCAGTCGCGCTGGCTGGAACTGCGCCAGCGCGGCGAGCATCCGACGCCGGCGCTGCAGCAGGCCATCGACGCGGCGTTCGACGCGCGCATCGGCGACGTGTCCGGCCGCGGCCGGCTGGCGGCCGACATGCGCGAGATCTGGATGATGCAGCCGCGCTTCGAACGTCGCCAGGCCAACACCGCCGGTGCGCTGGTCGCGCAGCCGCGCTTTCGCGCCGGCTACGATTTCCTGCGCCTGCGCGCCGATGCGCAGGAGGTCGATGCCGAGCTGGCCGACTGGTGGGAAGACTTCTCGCTGGGCGACGCCGACGAGCGCGAGGCGCTGCTGCAGGCGGCGCGCGAGGCCGCACGCCGCCAGACCCAGCCGGCGGCGGCTGACGCGCCCGCCGCGGCCAAGAAGCGGCGGCGCCGTCGCCGCGGCGGGGCCCGGCGCGACAACGACGGTGCCGCCCCTGCGCCGACTCCATGAGTGGTGCCCCGACGGTGGCCTACGTCGGCGTGGGCGCCAACATGGACGAGCCGCGCGAGCAGGTGGAGCGCGGCATCGATGCGCTGGGAACGCTGCCCGAGACCCATCTCGTCGCACGCTCGGGCCTGTATGCCAGCGCGCCGGTCGATGCGCCGGGGCCGGACTACGTGAATGCCGTGGTCGAATTGCGCACCACGCTCGGCGCCGGCGCGCTGCTGGAGGAACTGCACCGCATCGAGGCGCGCTTCGGTCGCCAGCGATCGACGCGCAACGCGCCGCGCGTGCTCGACCTCGATCTGCTGCTCTACGGTGAACTGCGCAGCGACGCTGCGTCGCTGCGCCTGCCGCATCCGCGCCTGCACCTGCGCGCGTTCGTCCTGCTGCCGCTGCTGGAGGTCGCGCCTGATCTCGAAGTGAACGGCCTGGGGCCGCT
Organism: Burkholderiaceae bacterium; assembly: GCA_036280035.1. Taxonomy (GTDB): domain Bacteria; phylum Pseudomonadota; class Gammaproteobacteria; order Burkholderiales; family Burkholderiaceae_C; genus JAEUPI01. The sequence goes on from DASURM010000230.1 coordinate 10,603, forward strand.
GTCCGCCTGCCTCGACAGGGTGCGCGATCAGCCGGTTCACCGCCTGGACTCGGGTGCGAATCCTGCCCGATGAAGCGCTACAGGCATATCGCGATCGAGGGCCCGATCGGCGCCGGCAAGAGCACGCTGGCGTCACTGCTGGCGCCGCCGCTGGGCGCCGAGCTGCTGCTGGAACGGCCGCACGAGAATCCATTCCTGAAGGACTTCTACGTCGACGGGCCGCGCTACGCCTTCCAGACGCAGTTGTTCTTCCTGTTCCAGCGGGTCGAGCTGACGCGCTCGCTGGCGCAGCCGGGGATGTTCGCGCCGCTGGTGGTCAGCGACTTCACGCTGGCCAAGGATCGCCTGTTCGCCCGCCTCACGCTGTCGGACGCCGAGTACCGGCTGTACGCGATGATCCACGATCAGGTGGTGCCGAAGCTGCCGCAGCCCGACCTGGTGATCTGGCTCGACGGCCCGATGGTGGTGCTGCGCGATCGCATCGGCCGCCGCGGCCGCGCGCTGGAGCGCCGCATCGAAGGCGACTACCTGCGCGCGGTGGCCGACGCCTACGGGGGGTACTTCGATGCGCAACCCGAACTGCCGCTGCTGCGGGTCGACATCGACCGTTTCGATCCTCTGCGCAGGCCTGCTGATCTGCAGACCCTGATCGATCGCATCTCGAAGTTCGAGGGCCCGCGCGAGTCGCTGCTGTCGCCGCCTACAATCGCCGGCTGACGAGGGACGGTCGCCCGCGCGGGCGCGACGGCCAACCGGGGACCACCATGCTGTTCGGCAAGCTGCTGCCGCGCGAAGGCAACTTCTTCGAGATGTTCGACGAGCACGGCCGGCTGATCGCCAGCGGCGCACGCTCGTTCATGGAGCTGATCCGCAACTACGCCGACCCCTCGCTGCGCGAGAAGCACGCAGCCGACGTCGACGCCGCCGAGCGCGCCGCCGACAAGATCACCGCCGAGGTCAGCCGCGCGCTGCACAAGACCTTCATCACGCCGATCGACCGCGAGCAGATCCACGGCCTCATCAATGCGCTGGACGACGTGCTCGACTTGCTGCAGGACTCGGCCGAGGCGCTGTCGCTGTACGACGTGAGGCAGATGACCGACGACGTGATCCGCCTGGGCGACCTCTCGGTGCGCTGCTGCGAGCGCGTGCAGCATGCGGTGAGCCTGCTGCCCAAGATCAGCGACGCCGCGGTGGCCGATGCGGCGCTCAAGACCTGCGAGGAGATCGATCGCCTGGAGTCCGACGCCGACCGCGTGATGCGCTCGGCGATCTCGCGGCTGTTCCGCGACGAGAAGGTCGAGACCCGCGAGTTGATCAAGCTGAAGGCGGTGTACGAGAACCTGGAGTCGATCACCGACCGCTGCGAGGACGTGGCCAACCTGATCGAGGGCGTGGTCCTCGAGAATTCCTGAGGAATGCTGGCCCCCACGCTCGCTGCGTTGGCTACGGCCGGCGCTCTGCGCCTTCACATCGCTGCGCGATGTGAGCCTGCGCCGCAACCGCAAGCGGTTGTCTCTGCCCCCCGAGGGGGCCCAGCCGGCTTGGGGCGGCCCGGCGCCGACTGACCGCGCGAACGACGACCAAGCAATTCGATGCAGGCCGTCGAGATCAGCTTCTGGGTGGTCGCGCTGCTGGTCGCGCTGGCGGTCGCGTTCGACTTCATGAACGGCTTTCACGACGCCGCCAATTCGATCGCCACCGTGGTCTCCACCGGCGTGCTCAAGCCGCACCAGGCGGTGGCGTTCGCCGCGCTGTTCAACTTCGTCGCCATCTTCGTGTTCCACCTGAAGGTGGCCTCCACCGTCGGCAAAGGCATCGTCGAGCCGGGCGTGGTCGACCACTACGTGGTGTTCGGTGCCCTGGTCGGGGCCATGGTGTGGAACCTGCTGACCTGGTGGTACGGCATCCCGTCGAGCTCGTCGCACGCGCTGATCGGCGGCATCGTCGGCGCGACGATGGCCAAGGCCGGCGCCGGCCAGCTGATCGGCGGCGGCATCGTCAAGACCGTGGCCTTCATCTTCGTGTCGCCGCTGCTGGGCTTCTTGTTCGCGTCGCTGGCGATGGTCGCGGTGTCGTGGATCTTCCGGCGCGCCTCGCCACTGCGCGTCGACAACTGGTTCCGCCGCCTGCAGCTGGTGTCGGCCGGGCTGTATTCGCTCGGCCACGGCGGCAACGATGCGCAGAAGACGATCGGCATCATCTGGATGCTGCTGGTGGCTGCCGGCAGCGTGTCGGCGGGCGCGAGTTTTCCGCCCGGCTGGGTGATCTGGAGCTGCTACCTGGCGATCGGTCTGGGCACGCTGTTCGGCGGATGGCGCATCGTCAAGACGATG
>DASURM010000231.1:0-3531 GCA_036280035.1 Burkholderiaceae bacterium
CGCCGCTGGCCGACGTGCTGCCGTCGCTGTACGCCGCCAACAGCGAGCGCTACGCCGGCTATACCATCCGCAAGGTGTGCACCGAGATGCATGCCTTCTACAAGGGCTGCGACATCAAGGAGCTGCAGAAGAAGTGCTTCCGCGCATCGAGCTTCCCCGAGCTGGCGATGCTGCCGCAGGACGCGTACCGCGCGCTGGTCGGCAACGACGTCGACTACCTGCCGCTCGACGAGGTCAAGGGTCGCGTCGCGGCGACGCTGGCGCTGATCTACCCGCCGGGCATCGGCGTCATCGTCCCGGGCGAGCGCTGGGACGAGCGCGCGCAGCCGATGCTCGACTACTTCAAGGCGTTCGAGGAGTCGTTCAACCGCTTCCCGGGTTTCAACTACGAAGTGCAGGGCGTGTACCAGGAGCGGGTGGACGGGCGCATCCGCTTCCACACCTACGTGGTGCGCGAACCCGCTCAACAACGCTAAGGAGACGCCGCCATGGCCGAACCGCAGAAGAAGATGAACGTCATGCAACTGACGTTCATCGTCACCGTCAACATGATGGGCTCGGGCATCATCATGTTGCCATCCAACATGGCCAAGGTCGGCGCGATCTCGCTGCTGTCGTGGCTGGTCACCGCGCTCGGCTCGCTGGCCATCGCCTACGGCTTCGCGCAGGCCGGCATCTTCAACCAGCGCACCGGCGGCCTAGCCGCGTATGCCGAGGACGCCTACGGCAAGGACGGCTACTTCCAGGTCTTCTTCCTGTACTTCCTGTCGCTGGCGATCGCCAACGTGGCGGTGGCGAGTTCCGCACTCGGCTACCTGGCGGCGTTCTTCCCGGTGCTCACGTCGACGCCGGTGGCCACCTGCATCGGCGTCATCGCGCTGTTGTGGATCACCACGGTGGCCAACTTCGGCGGCCCGAGCCTCACCGGCAAGATCGGCGCGGTCACCGTGTGGGGGGTGATCCTGCCGGTGGGCTTCATGGCGATCGCCGGCTGGATCTGGTTCAGCGGCGCCACTTTCTCGGCGGCGTGGAACCCCAAGGGCATCGGCCTGGCCGAAGGCATGGGCTCGAGCATCGCGCTCACGCTGTGGGCCTTTCTCGGCATGGAGTCGGCGTCGCAGAACGCGTCGGCGGTGGAGAACCCCAAGCGCGACGTGCCGCTGGCGTGCATGTTCGGCACCCTCGGCGCGGCGGCGATCTACATCCTGTCGACCATGGTGATCCAGGGCATCGTGCCCAACGCCGAGCTGGCCGAGTCCACCGGCCCGTTCGGCCTGGCCTACGCCAAGATGTTCAATCCGACGATCGGCTCGATCGTGATGGCGCTGTCGGTGATGGCCTGCGTCGGCTCGCTGCTCGGCTGGCAGTTCACGCTGGCCTCGACCGCCAAGGATGCCGCCGACACCAAGATGTTCCCGGCCATCTTCGGCAAGGCCAACTCGATGGGCGCACCGATCGCCGGCATGGTCATCATGGGCATCGTGCAGTCGGTGCTGGCGCTGTCGACCATCTCGCCCAACCTGAACGAGCAGTTCTCGGCGCTGGTCAACCTGGCGGTGGTGACCAATGTGCTGCCGTACATCATCGCGCTGTCGGCGCTGTTCGTGATGATGCGCGACGCCAAGGTCGACCAGCGAACCTGGCGGCGCAACAGCTTCGTCGCGGTGGTGGCGATCCTGTACTCGGTGTACGCGCTGTTCGCGTCGGGCAAGGACGCGGTGATGGGCGGCATGCTGGTAATGGGCATCGGCTACCTGATCTACGGCTTCCTGGCGCCGCGCTTCACGGCTGCGCCAGCGGCGGCTCGCGCAGCATGAAACCGGCCGCTCGAGCGAAAGGAACCACCATGCAAACCAACCTTGCGCATGTGTTGCAGCGGCTGGCCGTGCGTGCCGCGCTGTTCGGCTCGCTGCTGTGCATCGGCGCGGCGGCGTCGGCCGCCGGCACGCCCGACAAGCTCAAGGAGTCCGGCAAGCTGACCCTGGGGTACAGCAGCGATGCACGGCCGTTCTCCTACGCCGACGCGGGCAAGCCCGCCGGCTACGGGGTCGAACTGTGCAACAAGGTGGCCGACGCGCTGAAGAGCGACCTCAAGCTCTCCGCGCTGACAGTCGAGTTCGTGGCGCTGTCGCGCGACGAGGCGTTCCGTGCGGTCGAGCAGGGCCGGGCCGATCTGCTGTGCGGCGCCGCGCCGACGCTGGAGCGGCGCGCGGTGGTCGACTTCTCGATCCCGATCATGCTCGGCGGCACCAGCGTGGCGATCCGCAGCGATGCGCCGCTGCGGCTGGTGCAGGCGCTGTCGGGCATCGAGTCGGCGGCGCCGATCTGGCGCGGCTCGACCGACCAGGCGCCGCAGCGCGCAGTGATTGCGGTGGTCGGCGGCGCGCCGCTCGAAAAGGCGCTGGCCAGCAGGCTGAGGGAGCGCCGCATCGTCGCCGAGCTGATGCCGGTCAAGGACGTCGATGCGGGCCTGCAGGCGCTGCGTTCGGGCACCGCGCACGCGTTCTTCAGCGACCGTTCGCTGCTGCTCGATGCGGCGGTGCGCCAGCCCGCCGGCGAGCTGGTGGTGCTCGACCGCATCTACCGGCGCGAGATCGTCGCGCTGGCGATGCGTCGCGACGACGACGACCTGCGGCTGGCTGTCGACCGCGCACTGACCCGCCTCTACCGCTCGCAGGAGGTGAACGCGATCTACGCCAAGCACTTCGGCGCACCCGACGCCGCCGTGCAGGATTTCTTCCAGCTGGTGGCGTTGCCGGATTGACGGCGCCACGCGGCGATCGCGCTGTAGAGGCTGTCACAACGGAGCGAACCATGCACAAACTGGGAGTTCACAGCGAGGTCGGCAAGCTGCACACGGTGATGGTGTGCCGGCCGGGCCTCGCGCATCAACGGCTGACCCCGGGCAATGCCGAAGAGCTGCTGTTCGACGACATGCTCTGGGTGCCCGAGGCGCAGCGCGACCACCACGACTTCGTGCTCAAGATGCGCGAGCGCGGCACCGAGGTGATCGACCTGCACGAGGTGCTCGCCGAGACGCTGCAGGACAAGGCCGCGCGCGCCTGGGTGCTCGACCGGCGCCTGACGGTCAACGACGTCGGCCTCGGCGTCAAGCCGCTGCGCGCCTGGCTCGACGAGATGCCGGCCAAGCAGCTGGCCGAGCACCTGATCGGCGGCATCGCGGTGCTCGACGTGCCGAACAGCGAGTGGTCCGCCATGTTGGAGCAGGCCTACGGCGCCACCGAGTTCCTGCTGCCGCCGGTGCCCAACACGCTGTTCCAGCGCGACCCCTCCTGCTGGATCTACGGCGGCGTCACCGTCAACCCGATGTACTGGCCGGCGCGCAAGCCGGAGACCCTGCTGCAGCGCGCCGTCTACAAGTTCCATCCGCGCTTCAAGGGCGGCGGCTTCAAGATCTGGTGGGGCGATTCGGACGACTCGTTCGGCGCTTCGTGCATGGAGGGCGGAGATGTCATGCCGGTCGGCAAGGGCGTAGTGCTCATCGGCATGGGGGAGCGCACCACCCGGCAG
>DASURM010000232.1:0-2688 GCA_036280035.1 Burkholderiaceae bacterium
CAAGCACTACCAAGCCGAGCAGGGAAAGAACATCATCAGCGTGGCGCTGCTGTCGGGTGTGTTCAAGGTTTCCGACTTGCTGGCAGCACAAGATGCCGGGCTGTACCTTGTGTGGACGCACAAGATCGACGCCTTCATCGACTGGATCAAGTCGCAGAGATAGGGCCTCTGCGCCATACGGTCACTTTTCCGGGAGCTTTCCGATGTTCAAAGCCATCCTGCTGTCGCAGACCGAAGACAAGAAGACCCGCGCCGAATTGGTCGACCTCGACGAATCGCGTCTGCCCGACCGCGATGTCACGGTCGATGTCGAGTATTCGACGCTCAACTACAAGGACGCGCTGGCCATCACCGGCCGCGGCGCGGTGGTGCGCGCCTGGCCGCTGGTGCCGGGCATCGACCTGGCCGGCACCGTGAGCGCCAGCCGCAGCGCCGACTGGAAGCCCGGCGACAAGGTCGTCGTCACCGGCTGGGGCCTGGGCGAGAACCACTGGGGCGGCCTGGCGCAGAAGGCGCGGCTCGACGCCGGCTGGCTGCTGAAGATCCCGGCGCCGTTCGATGCCCGGCACGCGATGGCGATCGCCACCGCCGGCTTCACCGCGGCGTTGTCGGTGATGGCGCTGCAGCGTCACGGCCTGAAACCGGGCGATGGCGAGGTGCTGGTCACCGGTGCGGCCGGTGGCGTGGGCTCGATTGCGGTGGCGCTGCTCGGCAGCCTGAGCTACCGCGTCGTCGCCTCCACCGGCCGGCCGCAGGAGGCCGACTACCTCAAACGCCTGGGCGCGCAGCGCATCGTCGAACGCGCAGAGCTCTCGCAGGCCGGCAAGCCGCTGCAGAAGGAGCTGTGGGCCGGCGCGGTCGACACCGTCGGCAGCCACACGCTGGCCAACGTCTGTGCGCAAACACGCTTCCACGGCGCGGTGGCCGCCTGCGGGCTGGCCGGCGGCGGCGACTTCCCGACCACGGTGATGCCGTTCATCCTGCGCGGCGTCACGCTGTACGGCATCAACAGCGTGCTGGAGCCCGACGACCGGCGCCGCGAGGCGTGGGCGCTGATGGCCAAACACCTGAGCGCGCAGACGCTCGATTCGTTGGTGACCGAGATCGGTCTGTCGGAGGCGATCGCCTACGCGCCGCGCGTGCTCGCAGGCCAGGTGCGCGGGCGCACGGTGGTCGACGTGCGGCGCTGACCCGCTGTACCCGGCGCAAGACCGATCGCATGATCAACGGCGACATCGAGAACCAGATCGATCGCATCCCTTGATGAGTACGGGCTGTAGAGGACGCGCGGCCCATTCGCTTCGGCGGAGGATCGCCCCTTTGTATGGACACGCGGCAACCTGCACCGGCCCTCAGCCTCGAACAAGCCCGAACCTTGATGCATCTTCGCGCCTCAACCTAAAATAACGCCCATCCTTGTTTTAGCTTCCCCATCCATGCGCAGGCAGCCGCCCGGCAGCTACATCGAGGTTGCCACCGCTGGAGAACGCTTCCGCGCCTTCGTGCCGGTACCGCTGCCACCGGCGCCGCCGGTGGTCTGGTCGCCCGCGTTGCGGCGCCGTTTCGACGATGCGCTGGTGGCGCTCGGCCGGCTCGACGCGCTGGCGGCGCACCTGCCGAATGCGGCGCTGGTGCTCTACAGCTTCGTGCGCAAGGAGGCGGTGCTGTCATCGCAGATCGAGGGCACTCAGTCGTCGCTCGCCGACCTGCTGCTCTACGAGATCGACGAGCAGCCCGGCGTGCCGGTGGAAGACGCGCGCGAGGTCAGCCGCTGCGTCGCGGCGCTCGAGCACGGCCTGAAGAAGCTGCGTGGCGGGCTGCCGCTGTCGATGCGGCTGCTGCGCGGCATGCACGAGGTGCTGATGAAGCACCCCGGCGGGCGCGCCAAGACGCCGGGCGAGGTGCGGCGCTCGCAGGTCTGGATCGGCGGCACGCGCCCGGGCAACGCGGCGTTCGTGCCGCCGCCGGCGCAGGCGCTCGCGAAATGCCTGACCGCGTTCGAGCGCTTTCTCAACGACGAGCCCGAGCCGACCCCGCCGCTGCTGAAGGCGGCACTCGCGCACGTGCAGTTCGAGACCATCCACCCGTTCCTCGACGGCAACGGCCGCCTCGGGCGCTTGTTGATCGTGCTGCAACTGGTGGCCGATGGCGTGCTGCGCGAGCCGATGCTGTACCCGAGTCTGTACTTCAAGACTCACCGCGCGCTCTACTACGACCTGCTCAACGGCGTGCGCCTGAAGGGCGAGTGGGAGCGCTGGCTCGACTTCTTCGCCGAGGGCATCGAAGCCAGTGCAACGCAGGCGGTGGCCACCGCCAATGCGCTGCTGGCGTTGGTCAGCGCCGACCGCGAGCGCATCGCCGGCCTCGGGCGCGCTGCGGCTTCGGCGCTCGCGGTGCACCAGGCCTTGCAGCGCCAGCCGATCGCGACTTCCGCAGCGCTGGTGCAGGCCACGCGCCTCACCGCGGCCACGGTAAACAAGTCGCTCGCGCACCTGGAGCGCATCGGCGTCGTGGCCGAGCTCACCAACCGCCAGCGTGGCCGCGTGTTCAGCTACCGGCGCTACGTGGACGAACTGGCGGCCGATCCGGGCAGTGCGTGATGAGCTCAGTCTTCCCGTGCCGCGATCGAGCGAAGTCCGCCGAATCATCCTTGCAAATCAGGAATGGCGTTCCACAATTGCGAGGATG
>DASURM010000233.1:0-5934 GCA_036280035.1 Burkholderiaceae bacterium
GCCCGAAGTTCCTGCCCTCCGGCACCCGCCACGGCTGGGCCGAGCGCCGCGCCGCGTTGCGCGACATCTGGGCGGTGGCGCTGCTGTTCGTGTTCATCATCGGCGGCCTGTACGGCGGCCTGTTCACCGCGACCGAGGCGGGCGGCATGGGCGCGGCCGGCGCCTTCATCATCAGCATGGCCCGGCGCAAGCTCAGCCGCGAGCAGTTCATGCGCAGCCTGGTCGAATCGCTGCGCACGACCGCCGCGGTATTCACGATCCTGATCGGCGCGCTGCTGTTCGGCTACTTCCTCACCGTGACCCAGACCCCGCAGGCGCTGACCACCTGGCTCACCGGGCTCGGCCTGGGCAAGTACGAGGTGCTCGCGCTGATCCTGTTGATGTACCTGCTGCTGGGCTGCATCATGGACGCGATGGCGATGATCATCCTGACCGTGCCGATCATCTTCCCGATCATCACGCAGCTCGGCTTCGACCCGATCTGGTTCGGCGTGATCGTCGTCGTGACCGTCGAGCTCGGACTCATACACCCGCCGGTGGGGATGAACGTGTTCGTCATCAAGAGCGTCGTGCGCGACGTCAAGCTGTCGACCATCTTCTACGGCGTCGCGCCGTTCGTGCTCACCGACATCGTGCGGCTGGTGGTCCTGGTCGCGTTTCCGGTCATCGCGACCTTCCTGCCGGCGCACATGTGACGGGCACGGACCGCGGACGACCCCTGCTTGCCACTGCCGAGGACATGCCCATGAATGCCCCCTTCCGCGCCGACCAGGTCGGCAGCCTGCTGCGTCCCGCCGAACTGAGCCAGGCACGGCGCCGTTTCAAGGCGGGGGAACTCGACGCCGGCGCGCTGGCCACTATCGAGGACCGAGCCATCCGCGATGCCGTGCGCCGGCAGCAGGACATCGGCCTGCAAGGCATCACCGACGGCGAGTTCCGGCGCGACTGGTGGCACCTGGACTTCCTGGCCCGGCTCGACGGTGTCGTGCTGCAGGACAACCCGGGCCAGAAGTTCAACGCCGAGGGCAACGAGCAGCCGCCGATTGCCGCGGTCACCGGCAAGATCGGCTGCAGCAAGCCGATCATGGCCAGCGACTTCGCGTTCCTGAAGTCCGCGACCACGCGCACGCCGAAGATGACGATTCCTTCGCCATCGATGCTGCACCTGCGCGGCGGCCGCGCCGCGATCTCCAAGCAGGTCTACCCCGATTTGGCCGAGTTCTGGGCCGACGTCGCAACGGCCTACCGCGCCGCCATCGGCCACCTGTACGACGCCGGCTGCCGCTACCTCCAGCTCGACGACATCACCTTCGCCTATCTGTGCGACGCGAAGATCCAGGCCAATTGCCGCGCCAACGGCGATGACCCGGCTGCGTTGCCGCGCATCTATGCCGACACCATCAACGCCGCGTTGGCCGGCAAGCCCGACGACCTGCGCGTGACGATCCACACCTGCCGCGGCAACTTCAAGAGCGCGTGGGTCGCCCAAGGCGGCTACGAGCCGGTCGTCGAGGCCATGTTCTCGACCCGCGTCGACGGCTACTTCATGGAGTTCGACAGCGAGCGCGCCGGCGGCTTCGAGCCGCTGCACGCGCTGCAGGTCAGCGGCGACAAGGAGAAGAAAGTGGTGCTCGGGCTGGTCACCACCAAGGTCGGCGCGCTGGAGTCGAAAGATGCACTGAAGCGCCGCATCGACGAGGCTGCCAAGGCCCTGCCGCTCGAGCGCCTGTGCCTGTCGCCGCAATGTGGTTTCTCCAGCACACACCACGGCAATGCGCTGTCGGCGGACGATCAGTGGCACAAGCTCGAACGCGTGGTCGAGGTGGCGCACGAGGTGTGGGGGTGAGCGGGCGACCCGCAGCACGCCCGATGGCCGCTCAGGACAGGCGGTAGACGTCGAGCTTCACCAGCGTCGCCTCGCGTTCGCCGACCGCCAGCGCCAGCACCTTGTTCAGGTGCAGCCAGCGCGGCGCGCCGGTGGTGAATCGCATCACGGTGCGAAAGAAATACTGATCGCGCGGCACCGTCTCGCCGCGCCCCAAGCGCGCCATCACCTCGGGCGGGCCGTGGCGCAGGCCGTCGCTCTGCACCTCGATCAGGCCGCCGTCGTCGGCGCGGATCACGTAGTGCGCGGCGATTTCCAGCACGCCGTCACCCCGCTGCAGCTGCCAGTCGATGCCGCCTTCGACCAGCACGCCGTTCAACTCCGGGCCGCTGACCGTGCCGCCTCCCAGCGGGACGTAGCGCCGCTCGCCATGCTTGGCCGCGCCCAGGCTCACCAGCGGTCCGACCGCGCAGCGGATCTGCATCATCGGCAGCAAGGGCGGCGGCGGGGGCAGCGGAGTTTGCATCGTCGGGGCTCCCCGCGGCGCGGGCTCAGTCGGTCAGGATGGTACTGCGCTCGCCTGCGAGCACTCGGGCTTGCCCATGCGTTCACGTCACGAGGCTCGAAACGACGTGCGACACCACCCACCATGCGAGCAACGTCACGATCACCAGCCAGATCAACAGCACGATCGCCGCGCCCCACAGCAGGCGCGGCAACTCGTCGGCGCTGGTTTCGGCCTCGGCCAGGCGCGCCTGCCACAAGTGGCGCGGCGTCAGCTTCACCGCCAGCGCGATGCCCAGCGGCAGCAGGATCACGTCGTCGAGCAGGCCGAGCACCGGGATGAAATCGGGAATGAGGTCGATCGGGCTCAGCGCGTAGGCGAGTACCAGCAGCGCCACCAGCTTGGCCAGCCGCGGCGTCTCGTGGTGGCGGAACAGCTTCCACAACGCCAGCAGGTTCGTCGCCAGGCGCGCGGTGTTGGCGCGGCGCAGCAGCTTGCCCCAGCGGCTCATCGACGCACCCGCGGCGCTCGGCGCACGCTCCCGACCCAGCTCATGCGTCGATTCTGCGCCGCGGCGCCGACCGTCGCGGGCTTTCGGCAGCCGGCGCGTCGATCTGTTCGTTGGCTTCTCGGAGGATGCGCGCCAATCGATCGGCCAGTTTCTGCGTCGACAACTCCTCGCGAAACCGCTCGACCATCAGCGCCAGCGCGAACGGACTCGGTACGCGCAGCGTCACCGCCTCGACCCTGCGCGCGCGCATGCGCTTCAGGCTGGCGCGCAGGCGGCGCAGGTCGAGCTCCTGCGCCAGCACTTCGGCGTCGGCCTGCCCGAGCAGCCTGTTGCCCGGGTCGTACTTGCGGAACACCTCGTAGAACAGGCTCGAGCTGGCCTGCAACTGCTTGGTGCTCTTGGGCGCGCCCGGGTAGCCGGTGAACACCAGCCCCGCGACGCGCGCGATCTCGCGAAAGCGCCGCAGCGCCAGCTCGCTGCTGTTCAAGCTGGCCAGCACGTCGTGCAGCAGCTCGGCATCGTCGAACGCGCCGCCGTCGAGCAGCGGGCTCGCGTCGATCGGCTCGGCCGCGAGCAGCTCGAAGCCGTAGTCGTTGAAGCTCATGCTGAAGGTATTGGGCCGCTGCCGCGACAGCCGCCACGCCAGCAGGCTGGCCAGCCCGAGGTGCACGGTGCGCCCGGCGAACGGATAGATGAACACGTGATGGCCTTCGCGCGAGCGGTGCTGCTCGATCAGCAGCGTGTCGGGCGTCGGCAGCTTCGACAGCCGCGACTGCGCCTGCAGCATCGGCTGCGCCGCCTGCAGCTCGGGCTCGAAGAAGTCGCCCTGGCGCGCCGACTGCAGCGCCTGCAGCGTGGCATCGGCGAGTTCGCTCGACAGCGCCATCCGGCTGCCCGCCCACGCCGGCACGATGCCGCTCTTGCGGCTGGCCTTGCGCACGTAGGCGGCCATGTCCTGCGTGCGCACGTACTCCAGCACGCGGCCGGCGAACACGAAGTGGTCGCCCTTGTTGAGGCGCGCGATGAAGCCCTCTTCGATCTGCCCGATGGTGCCACCGCTCAGCCACTTCACCAGCATCGACGCTTCGGCGACGATGGTGCCCACCTGCAGCCGGTGGCGCAGCGCGATGCCGCGGTCGCTCACGCGATACACGCCGTCGTCGCCGCGCACGACGCGGTGGTACTCGGGGTAGGCCTTCAGGCTCGACCCGCCCCGGGTGACGAAGTCGAGCGCCCAGCCGAACTCGTCGCGAGTCAGGTCGCGATAGCTCCAGGCGGTGCGCACCTCGTCGAACAACTCGTCGGCGACGAAGCCGCCGCCGAGCGCGATGCTCACCAGGTGCTGCACCAGCACGTCGAGCGGCTTGTCGGGCGCGAAGCGCGGCTCCACGCGGCCGGCAGCCACCGCGCGCCGCGCGGCCACCGCCTCGACCAGCTCGAGCGTGTGGGTCGGCACCAGCGTGATCCGGCTTGCGCGGCCGGGCTGATGCCCCGAGCGGCCGGCGCGCTGCAGCAGCCGCGCCACGCCCTTGGCCGAGCCGATCTGCAGCACGCGCTCCACCGGCAGGAAGTCGACGCCGAGGTCGAGCGACGAGGTGGCGACCACCGCCTTCAAGGTGCCGGCCTTCAGGCCCTGCTCGACCCAGGCGCGCACCGCCTTGTCGAGCGAGCCGTGATGCAGCGCGATGCGGCCGGCCCACTCGGGGCGCGAGCGCAGCAGCATCTGGTACCAGATCTCGGCCTGCGAGCGCACGTTGGTGAACACCAGCGTCGTACCACTGCGCTCGATCTCGTTCACGACGGGTTCTTCCATCTGCGCGCCGAGGTGGCCGCCCCACGAGAAGCGCCCGGGGTCGGTGGGCAGCAGCGTGTCGACCACGAGCGGCTTATCGACCTTGCCCTGCACCAGGGCGCCAGCGTCATGCGACAAGAGCATGCGCATCGCGTCGGCCAGATTGCCCAGCGTCGCCGACAGACCCCACACCACCAGCCGCGGGTTCCAGCGCCTGAGCCGTGCCAGCGCGAGCTGCACCTGCACGCCGCGCTTGTTGCCGACCAGCTCGTGCCACTCGTCGACGATCACCGTCTGCACGCCGGCGAGCCGCTCGCTCGCATCGGCGCGGGTCAGCAGCAGCGTCAGCGACTCGGGCGTGGTCACCAGCGCGGTGGGCAGCTTGCGCTCCTGCCTGGCACGCTCGCTCGCCGACGTGTCGCCGGTGCGCAGGCCCACGGTCCAGCGCGGCGCCAGCTCGGGCAGCGGCAACTCGAGCGCGCGCTGCGTGTCGGCCGCCAGTGCGCGCATCGGGGTCAGCCAGAGGACCTGCGGTCCGCTGGCTGACGCAGCCGAATCTTTCGCTCCCCCACCCCGACCCGCCCCCTCCGAGCGGGGGCGGGCTCTGTCCAGTTCGTGGCTGCGCGCCAGCGCGCCGAGCCAGACCGCGTAGGTCTTGCCGCTGCCGGTGGTAGCGTGCAGCAGGCCGCTGCGACCGGCCGCCATCGCCGCCCAGACCTCGCGTTGGAACGCGAACGGCTGCCAGCCGCGAAGCGCGAACCAGGCTTCTGCGTTCGGCTCGCGGGGCACCATCGCGCGATCATTCCACGCCGCGCGGTTCACGCGCTGACGATCCAGCCTTCGAGCGGATCGACCTGCGGCGGCAGGCCATGGTTCGGCTGCGTCGTCGACCACGCCGCCTGCAGCAGGCACAGCACGGCGTCGAGCGTGTCGCCCGACGCGTCGTCGAGCAGCGCGTCGCGCTGCGCTGGCTGCAGCGCCAGGCGCAGTTCGAGCCGCGTGCGGCCTTCGCACAGCGCGTCGACGATCGCGATGCGCGCCAGCAGCCGATCCTGCGTGTGCTTGCGCGGGTCGTCGCTCTTGTACGAGCGTACGCCGACCAGCTCGCGTGCCAGCAGCCCCGGGTAGGCTTCGAGCGCGACGCGACGCGCGTCGCCGGCATGCAGCGCCGGCAGGTGCGCGCCGGCGGCCAGCAGCAGCGGCACGCCGGCATGCATCATGTACGCCACCGGCGGGTTGACCCACTTCATCGACGGGCTCGAACCAGCCGGGCGGTCGCAGGCGCGGTGCGCGAACTTCGC
>DASURM010000234.1:0-2563 GCA_036280035.1 Burkholderiaceae bacterium
GGCATTGCTCGAGGGGCAGGGCGCTCCGGCTGCGGCCGGCGTGGCGAAGCCGGCCACCGTGGTGGCCGCTGCCGAAGCCAAGCCCGACGCCGGGAGCGACTCGGCCAAGAGCGACTCCGCCGCGGGCCGCTTCGTCGTGCAGGTGGGCGCCTACGGCGAGGCCAGCTCGGCGCGCGACATGCGCCAGCGCGTCGACAAGCTCGGGCTGAAGAGCTACACGCAGGTGGTCGAGGTCGACGGCGCCACGCGCACCCGCGTGCGCGTGGGGCCGTTCGCGGCGCGCGAGGACGCCGAGAAGGCCGCCGGCGCGCTGAAGGCCGCGGGTCTGCCGGCCAAGGTGCTCACGTTGTGACGGCGCCGCGATGACCATGCTGCACGACATCGGCTGGGTCGACTGGGCGCTGCTCGCGGTGCTGCTGGCGTCGGTGGTCGTCGGGCTGGTGCGCGGGCTGGTGTTCGAGGTGTTGTCGCTGCTGGGCTGGGTGGCGGCGTTCGTCGCCGCGCAGATGTGGAGCGCCGAGGTGGCGCTGCACGTGCCGGTTGGCGCGCCGGGGTCGGCGCTGAACCACGGCGCGGCGTTCGCGATCGTCTTCATGCTGGCACTGATCGGCTGGATGCTGGCGGCCAAGCTGATCCGTCTGATCGTGCATGCGACGCCGCTGACGCTGATCGACCGCACGCTCGGCGGCGTGTTCGGCTTCGTGCGCGCGCTGGTGCTGCTGCTGGCGGTGGCGATGGTGGTGTCGTTCACGCCGGCGGTGCGCGCCGCGCCGTGGCAGGCCTCGCACGGCGCGGCCTGGCTCGGCGTGCTGCTGTCGGGGCTGAAACCGGTGCTGCCGACGGCGGTGGCGCGCCACCTGCAGGCCTGACCCCGGGGAATCACCATGTGCGGCATCGTCGGCGTCATCTCCAAGCAGCCGGTCAACCAGCTGATCTACGATGCGCTGCTGCTGCTGCAGCACCGCGGGCAGGACGCCGCGGGCATCGTCACGATGCAGGGCACGCAGTGCTTCATGCACAAGGCGCGCGGCATGGTGCGCGACGTCTTCCGCACGCGCAACATGCGCGCGCTGCCCGGCACGGTGGGCCTGGGCCAGGTGCGCTACCCCACCGCCGGCAACGCCTACAGCGAGGAGGAGGCGCAGCCGTTCTACGTCAACGCGCCGTACGGCATCGTGCTCGTGCACAACGGCAACCTCACCAACGCGGCGGCGCTGAAGGCCGAGCTGTTCGAGGTCGATCGCCGCCACATCAACACCGGCAGCGACACCGAGGTGCTGATCAACGTGCTGGCGCACGAGATCGAGCGCGCCGGGCGCGAGCGGCCTCTGTCGCCCGAGGTCATCTTCGACGCCGTGCGCGCCACGCACAAGCGGCTGCGCGGCTCGTACGCGGTGGTGGCGCTGATCGCCGGCCACGGCCTGCTGGCGTTTCGCGACCCGTACGGTATCCGGCCGCTGGTGTTCGGCCGCTCGCCGGCCGATCGCGGCGGCGAGGTCATGGTGGCCAGCGAAACCGTCGCGCTCGAAGGCACCGGGCACCGCACCGAGCGCGACGTGGCGCCGGGCGAGGCGGTGTTCATCGACCTCGGCGGGCGCGTGCACGCGCGCCAGTGCGCCGACTCGGCCACGCTGAACCCGTGCATCTTCGAGTACGTCTACCTGGCGCGGCCCGACTCGGTGATCGACGGCGTGTCGGTCTACCAGGCGCGGCTGAACCTCGGCGAAACGCTGGCGCAGCGCGTGATCTCGACCATGCCGCCGTCGGCGATCGACGTCGTGATCCCGATCCCCGAGTCGAGCCGGCCGTCGGCGATGCAGCTCGCGCAGAAGATCGGCAAGCCGTACCGCGAGGGCTTCGTCAAGAACCGCTACGTCGGCCGCACCTTCATCATGCCGGGGCAGGCGGTGCGCGCTCGCTCGGTGCGGCAGAAGCTCAACGCCATCGTGCAGGAGTTCAAGGGTCGCAACGTGCTGCTGGTCGACGACTCGATCGTGCGCGGCACCACCAGCAAGGAGATCGTGCAGATGGCTCGCGAGGCCGGTGCGCGCAAGGTCTACATGGCCTCGGCGGCGCCGCCGGTGCGCTACCCGAACGTCTACGGCATCGACATGCCGACCAAGGAGGAGTTGATCGCGCACGACCGCAGCGTCGAGGAGATCCGCCGCTTCATCGGCGCCGATGCGCTGATCTATCAGGACGTCGACGCGATGAAGCGGGTGGTCAAGGCGCTGAACCCCAAGCTCGACGGCTTCGAAGCGTCGTGCTTCGACGGCCGCTACATCACCGGCGACGTCGGCGAGGCCGCGCCGCGCGCCGCCGCGCCCGACGAAGACGACGCCGTGTCGCGTTCGCCGCTGACGCTGCACAGCGCCGGCGAAGGGTCTTGAGCGGCGTGGGTCACAAGAAGCTGCCGCGCACCCGGCTGCCGCGCGACGCGCGGCCCGATACGCTGGCCGTGCGCGAAGGCCTGCCGGCCAGCCAGTGGGGCGAAAACTCCGAGGCACTGTTCGTCAGCAGCAGCTTCGTGCACCCCGATGCCGCCACCGCGGCGGCGCGCTTC
>DASURM010000235.1:0-2038 GCA_036280035.1 Burkholderiaceae bacterium
TTCCACCTTCGGCGGCGACGAAGGCAAAGGCGGCGGCAACGGTTGCTGCGACACGGTGGCGACGACGGACACGACGCTGGTCGACCCGCTCAGCGGCGACACCTCGTTCAAGCGCAACGCCCGGACGTTCGTTCAGAGCGCCGGCACAGTGCTCTTCACGGGGGCGGACCAGGTCGCCACGGCAGACGACCCCTGGGTCACCATCGTGACGGTGCCGACCGTCACGACCGGCCTGTCGATCGATGGCGGCGCGCCGCTGCCGTTCACGACGGCGACGATCGCCGAGGCGCTGGTGCTGAGTTCGTGCGGCTCCTATGCCCTGGCCCAGGGCTGCTTCGAATCGAACCTGGCGATCCCCGGCATCTTCGACAGCCTGCGCGTCGTGATTCGCTGGGACGAGTCCAAGATCAAGCCGGGGACCAAGCCGGAGAACGTGAAGCTGTTCTACACGCACGATCCCAACGTCGCACCGGCCGAGGTGGGGCTGTGCAGCCTGGCCCCGGGCGGCGTGCCGACGGCGGGCAAGCCGTGCCTGGAGTCTGCGCCGATCATGTACACGAAGAAGTCCGTTCCGGCGGTGCCGTCGAACTACTGGGGCGACATCGAGTTCCGCGCCCTGGCGAAAGACAACGGCCGCTACTCCAACTGACCCGAGGCAGGGGCGGCATCGGCGCTCCGGCGCGCGCGCTGCGCCGAGACGCGGTCGCCCTTGGCCTGCCAGATTTCGGCAGCGCGCACGTACTCGCAGCGCGCCTCGGCATCGCGGCCCGCGATGGCGAGCACCTCGGCGAGGTCGTGATGCGCCTCTGCGAGCAGCAGCGGGACTTCGGCACCCTCGGCCAGTTGCAGTGCCTCGCGCACCAGCGCTTCGGCTGCCGCGAGGTCACCGCTGCGGGCGAGGATCGGTGCGCGTACGCTGCGCCATTGGATCTGCGCGTCGACGTCGTCGGCCGCTGCCGCCTGCTGCGCCGCCGCCGTCAGCGCGAGCGCCTCGGAGTCGCGGCCGCGTGCGCGCACGACGCGAGCGAGCACCGCGGTGAGGGTCGAGTAGAAGTACGACTCGCCGGTCTGCGACAGGTACTCCGCGTCGGCGCGCGCCTCGCGCTCGGCCAGTTCGAGGTCACCGGCCAGCAACTCGACGCGTGCGAGGTCGACCCCGGTCTGCGCGGCCACGATGCCCTTGCCCAGCTCGCGCAGCACCGCGCGGCCTCGGCGGTACAGCGTGCGAGCCGTGTCGAACTCGCCGTTCATGGCATGGAGCTGGGCCACGATGCAGGTGACGATGCTCTGCACATGACGATCGTGCTGCACCTCGGCGATGATCCGCTGGCACTGCGCGATGCCCTCGGGCACCGGCGTCGGACCGGGCAGCAGGCCGTTGGCCAGCCCGAGCCCGCTGCGCGCCAGCAGACGCTTGTTGCCGGCGCGGCGCGCATGCTCCATGTAGTGGAGCGTCGCCCCGTTGGCTTGCGCGTACCGCCCCGCAACGCCGTGTACCAGGGCGGTCAGGCGCCACGCGATCGCCAGTTCGTCGTGCGCCTGCAGCGGCTGCAGCACGGTGATCGCCTCTTCGGCGGCGCGCAGCGCTTCGCTGCCCCAATCGCCCGGCTCACCCCCGTAGAGTCGAACAAACATGCGGCGCAGGCGGGCCGATGCCGCCAGCCGCGTTTCGCCGATTCTTTGCGCCGCGTCGACCGCCTCGTCGATGATCGCGCGGGCGCGCGCGAAGTCGCCGAGTTCGAACAATGCCTCGCCCAGTTCGGGCAGCACCGACAGCCGCGCCTCGTGCAGGGTTGGCGCCAGCGCCGCCGCCCGCTCGAACAGGTTGACCGCGGCATGGAAATCGGCGCGCGCGAACGCGCGTCGGCCGGCCCGGGTCAGCCGCGTGGCGGCGTCGAGGCCAACGGCCATGCCAGCCTCGTCCAGCGGCCCCAGCTCGCTCAGGTAGCGATGCGCCTGCTCGAGGTGGTAGCCGAGGATCTCCTCGAACTCGAGGGCCCGGTCGCGATCGGCGTTGACCTTGTCGCCCCAGCGCACG
>DASURM010000236.1:0-4011 GCA_036280035.1 Burkholderiaceae bacterium
ACCCAGTATCGGCCGCGCCGTCCGGCCGCACGATCATCACCATCTGGTCGAATCTCAATGCCATGTATTTCTGGGACAGGACACTAGCGCGGCTTCAGTGCCGCGACCGTTGGTTCAGCCACGCCAGCTTGGCGGCGTAGAGGTCGCGCTCGTCGCGCGACGTGCTCAGCGAGCGTGCGCGCTCGAGCTCGTGCTGCGCCAGCTCCGTCTCGCCGAGCTGGAAGTGCGCGATCGCCAGCCAGAAGTGGAACTCGCTGGAATAGTCGGCGCGCCTGACCTCGCGCGCGAAGAAGTCGCGTGCTGCGCGCGCGTCGCCGTGCCGCAACGCCTGCTGGCCGAGCGCGAACCAGTGGTACGGCGGCTCGGGCTCCAGACGAGCGAGCCGCTCGCGCAGCGGCGCGGCTCGCTCGGGCTGGCCCTGCTGCTCGTACAACAGCGCCAGGTTATTCAGCGCCTGGAGGTGCTTGGGCCGGCGGCGCAGCAGTTCGTCGAACACGACCGCGGCGGCATCGATATGCCCGCTGCGCTGGTACACCACGCCGAGGGTGTTGGCCACGGCGTCGAAGCCCGGGTCGGCCAGCAGCCCCGCGCGGGCCCACCAGTAGGCCTCGGCGTTGGCGTCGCGCGCCAGCGCTTCGGCGGCGCGGTTGTTCATGAACATGGCCACCACCGTGGCTTCGTCGATCGGCCGCACGCGCAGCCCCTGCAGATCGCCGGGCGGAAGGAAGTCGACCGTCCACGAACGCCCATCCTGCCCGCGGGGCCGATCGACCAGCCGTCGTCCGATCGTGATGTTGATGTGCCCGCTGCGCAGCAGCAGCGATCCGGCTCGGCTCCAGGTTTCGTCGATGGTGGCACTGTTGTATTCGACCTGCAGGTCGAGTTCCTTGGCCAGCGCGGCGGTCATCACCACCAGCGACAGGCAATTGCCGGCGCGCGCGTCGAAGGTCTCGGCGGCATTGCGGGTGACGGTGGCGTCGTAGTCGATCTTCAGGTCGCCGTGCCGGTAAAGCGATTGCACGAGCCACTCGGCGCGGTTGCGGAAGTAGAGCGAACCCTTGGTGTGATCGCGCAGGTAGCTTCTCATCTGGTCGTCGAGCGCGAACACCGCGCGCGCGTCGATTGCCTGCTGCGGTGGTGCAAACAGGGCGTCGTGGAGGAGCGACTGCGGTGGTGGTGCCCGCAGTGCGGTGCTGCACGCCGCCACCGCAAGAGCCAGCCACAGCCAGACCAACCACCGCACCATCGAACTCCTCTGGCTGCGCACCCCCGGCGCTGCCGGTGACGATTGTGCGCGCAGCGGCAGCGCGGCGCTGCCGGCGCCGCCGCGCCCCGCCGTCAGTCGGGCACGACCGCGGTGGCCTCGATCTCGACCTTGGCGCGGTCTTCGAGCAGCGCCTTGACCTCCACCGCGGTCATCGCTGCGTTGTAGGCGCCGATCACCTCACGGTAGGCGCGGCCGATGTCGCGCGCCGCGGCGACGTACTCGCGCTTGTCGGTGACGTACCACGTCATGCGAACGATGTGCTCCGGTCGGGCGCCGGCCTCGCGCACCACGGCGACCACGTTCTCCAGGGCCTGGCGGGCCTGCGTCGCGAAGTCGTCGCTGTGGAACACGCCGTGGGCGTCCCAGCCGATCATGCCGGCGACGAACACCAGGCGGCCGCGCGCCGACACCCCGTTGGCATAGCCCTTGGGGCGCGGCCAGCCGGCCGGCAGGATCACTTGCAGTTCATTCGTCGCGTGTCCCTCGTCGAAGGCGCCACTCATGCGGCGCTCTTCTGGCTGGCGGCCATCTGCACGCGCAGGTGGCCGAGGCCTTCGTACAACGCCTGCTTGTGTGGGGTGTCGACGCCGCCGAACAGCTCGATCACCCATTGCTCGTGCTCGCGCGCGATGCGCTCGAACGCCTTGCGGCCGGCAGGGGTCATGCGCAGGCGCCACGAGCGGCGGTCTTGTGGGTCGCTGTCGCGCTGCACCAGGCCCTCGCGCTCGAGTTCGTCGGTCAGCGCGGTGACGTTGCCGCCGGTGACCATCAAATAGCGCGACAGCGTGCTCATGCGCAGGCCGTCGGGGTGGCGATGCAATTGCGCCAGATAGTCGAAGCGGGCCAGCGACATGCCGAAGCGCTCGCGCAGGCGCTGCCGCACCTCGGTCTCGACCTGCGTGCTGCACGCGAGCAACCGCAACCACAGCTTGAGCGACAGGTGGTCGTCGCTTTCGGCGCGGGCTTCGAGGCCGATCGCGCGGTCGTCGAGCAGGTGCGGCCGCGCGAAGCGGCGCATGGTGCGGCTCATCGGAGTCCCTTGGCGTTGCGGTCGGAGCGGGCGGTCATCGCGCCGCCCCCGGTGCCATCGCGGCGGCGCGCTCGCGCAGGAAGTTGTTCTCCATCTGCTGCTTGGCGCTGCGGTACTGGCGTGGCCATTCGATCGCGGTGAAGCCGATCTTGGCGGCCTCGGTGAGCGTCCACGACGGGTTGGCCAGATGCGGGCGCGCCACCGCGCACAGGTCGGCCCGGCCGGCGGCGATGATGCTGTTGACGTGGTCGGCCTCGGAGATCGCACCGACCGCGATCGTCGAGATGCCTGCCTCGTTGCGGATGCGGTCGGCGAACGGCGTCTGGTACATGCGGCCGTAGGTCGGCTTCTGGTGCACGCTGACCTGGCCCGACGAGCAATCGATCAGGTCGGCACCGGCCGCCTTGAACGCGCGCGCGATCTCCACCGCGTCGGCCGGGGTGATGCCGCCGTCGACCCAGTCGTGCGCCGAGATGCGCACCGACATCGGCAGGTGCTGCGGCCACACCGCGCGCACCGCAGCAAAGACTTCGAGCGGGTAGCGTAGCCGGTTGGCCAGCGTGCCGCCGTAGGCATCGCTGCGGCGGTTGGTCAGCGGCGAGATGAAGCTCGACAGCAGGTAGCCGTGCGCGCAGTGCAGTTCGAGCCAGTCGAACCCGGCTTCGGCGGCGTAGCGCGCCGAGCGCAAGAAGTCGGCCGTCACGCGCGCCATGTCGGCGCGGTCCATCGCCTTGGGGACCGGGCCGCCTTCGTCGAGGTAGGGCACGGCCGACGCCGCGATCACCGGCCAGTTGCCGGCGGCCATCGGCTGGTCGGCGCCGGCACCGATCCATGGCTCGTTGGTCGAGCCCTTGGCGCCGGAGTGGCCGAGCTGGATCGCGATCCTGGCGTCGCTCTCGCGGTGCACGAACTCGACGATGCGCTGCCAGGCGCGCGCCTGCGCCTCGTTCCACAGCCCCGGGCAGCCCGGCGTGATGCGCGCGTCGGGCGACGGGCAGGTCATCTCGGCCACCACCATGCCTGCGCCGCCGAGCGCGCGCGAACCGAGGTGAACGAGGTGGAACTCGTCGGGCAGCCCGTCGACGCACGAGTACTGCGCCATCGGCGAGACGACGACGCGGTTCTTCAGCGTGACCGAGCGCACCGTGAACGGGGTGAACATCGGCGGCACGGCACCTGGCGACGCGACGCCCGAGCGCGCATCGAACCAGCGCTCGAAGCCTTCGAGCCAGCCCTTGTCGCGCAGCCGCAGGTTCTCGTGGCTGATGCGCTGGCTGCGGGTGAGCATCGAGTACATGAACTGCTCGGGCTCGAGCTGATCGCAATAGCGCTCGCCGCAGACCTCGAACCACTCCATCGCGTTCCAGGCTGCGTTCTGCAGGCGCACCACGTCGATCGCGCGCGCCGCCTGGTAGCGCTGCAGCACCTCGGGAATGTGCTCGGCGGTGTCGCCGTGCTGCTTGAACTGCGACGTCAGCTCGATCGCGTCTTCCAGCGCCAGCTTGGTGCCCGAGCCGATCGCGAAGTGCGCGGTGTGCACCGCGTCGCCCATCAGCACGACGTGCGAGCGGCCGTTGAAGTGCGACCACCGCTCGCACTTGACGCGCTGGAAGTTCAGCCACGCCGAGCCGCGCAGGTGGCGCGCGTTCGTCATCAGCGGATGACCGTCGAGATGTTTCGCGAACAGCTTCTCGCAGAACGCGATCGACTGCTC
>DASURM010000237.1:0-9035 GCA_036280035.1 Burkholderiaceae bacterium
ACCGGCGTGCTGGCCAGGATCGAGGAGGTCGACGCCGAGCGGGCCGGCGTGCTGCGCGTACGCTGTCTGGGCACGCAGCGCTTCGAGATCGACGAGCTGGTGCAGCAAGCCGACGGCCTGTGGACCGCGCGCGCCTGGCTGATCGACGACGACGCCGTGCTGGCGCCACCCGAAGCGCTGGTGCCCACCGTGCGCGCGCTGGCCAACGCGATCGGCGCGCTCGAGCGCAAGGGCGGCTCGCCGTTCCTGCAGCCCTACCGCTTCGACGACGCGGCCTGGGTCGCCAACCGTTGGTGCGAGCTGCTGCCGATCTCGCTGGCGGCCAAGCAGAAGCTGATGGCACTGGAGGATCCGCAGATGCGGTTGCGGCTGGTCGACGAATACCTGCGCGGCAAGGGCGTGCTGCCCGGCTGAGCGGAGCGGCGGGTCACGCGGCGCCCGCGGCGAGCAGCTTGCGCACCGGCGCGGGCAGGCTCATGCGCAGCGCCGCGGTGGCGTCGATCCAGCGCCCATCCAGCTCGGCAGCGATCGACTCGCGCCGCGCGGCCGCGGTGCGCGGCGGCAGCTCCACGCGCAAGGGCAACAGCTGCCAGTCGAAGTGCGTCAGCACGTGATGGATCTGCGGCAGCGCGCGGCACCGGCCCGGCCAGCGCGCCGCGGCCGCTCGCGCGGCGCGCAGGTCGTCGAACTGCGGCAGGCTCCACAGCCCGGCCCACACGCCGCGCTCGGGCCGACGCCACAGCAGCACGTCGTCGCGATGGCGCAGCCACAGCAGCACGTGGCTGCGCTGCCCGCGCCGCCTGCGCCGCAGGCGCAGCGGCAGCTCGGCAGTGCGCCCGCCGATGCGCGCAACGCAGCGCTCGCTCAGCGGGCAGGCGTCGCAAAGCGGCTGGCGCGCCAGGCAGACGGTGGCGCCGAGGTCCATCAGGCCCTGGGTGTAGGCCGGCATGTCGGCCGCCCGCTCGGGCAGCAGCGACTCCGCATAGGTCCACAGCTCGCGTCGTGCGGCGGTGGTCGCGAGGTCGACCGCGAAGCCGCTGTAGCGCGCCAGCACGCGCTCGACGTTGCCGTCGAGAATCGCCGCACGCTCGTCGAAGCAGAACGCGGCGATCGCTGCCGCGGTGGAGCGCCCGATGCCCGGCAGTTGCGCCAGTTCGGCGCTGGTGCGCGGAAACTCGCCGCCGTGCTGCGCGAGCACCGCCTGCGCGCAGCGATGCAGGTTGCGCGCGCGGCTGTAGTAGCCGAGGCCGCTCCACAGCGCGAGCACGTCGTCCAGAGGCGCGGTGGCCAGCGCGGCAACCTCGCGATAGCGTGCGACGAAGCGCTCGTAGTACGCCGCCGCGGTGGCCACCTGGGTCTGCTGCAGCATCACCTCGGACAGCCACACGCGATACGGGTCGCGCAAGCCCTGCCACGGCAGGCCGCGGCGGCCGTGCCGACGTTGCCACGCGAGCACGCGCGCAGCCACCGGCGCGGCGCGCGAAGCGGCACGAGTCATCGTGGTGTGGCACGCCGCGGGGCGCGTCAAACAGCGCCGCCGGCGGCCTCGGCCGGGGTGCTGTGCGGTGCAGGCCTGGCGCGCACCAGCGACAGGTGCGGCGCACGCTCGGCAGGGTCATGGGCCGACGGCGGCGCGGCCGCGAGCTGGCGCAGCGCCTGCGCCAGCGCGTCGACCTTGACCAGCCAGCCTGCCAGCCGTTCGTCCTGGGTCTGCACTTCGGTGATGCGCCGCTCCAGTTCGCCGGCCGCACTCTGGATGCGCTCGAGCGCCTCGCGGCGGCGCTTGAAGCCGCGCCGCCGATCGCGCAGCTGCGACTCCATCTGCGCCGACGTGGAGCGGCTCCACATCTCGATGTCGCCGGCAGCGTTCTCGAACGCCACGCGCAGCTTGGACACCAGCATGCGCAGGAAGTGGTCGAGGAAGCCGGGCTCGGACAGCCGCCAGGCGTTGGCCGCACCGAGGTAGCGCGTGTAGCTCGACTCGATCAGCGCCAACTCGCGCTCGTAGCGCTCCATGCTCGGCATCGCCGCCGCCGCGAGGGCGAAGCCGTACTCGGCGTTGAGCTGCTTGAAGCTGCCGGTCAGCATCTGCTCGATCTCGCCGACCTTCTGCGTCGCGCCGGCCATCATCTCGCGCAGCCGCGCGCACAGCGCGACGAACGCCTTGCGCGCGCCGAGCTTGAACCAGCTGGCGTCGCTGGTCTTGCGCATCTGCGCCACTTCGTCGCGCACGCGGTCGCTCGACAGCAGCTGCATCACCTGCTTGAGCTGGCGCGAGTGCACCGCCTTCAGCGCCGACAGCCGCACCGTGCAGCGCTCGAACTCGGCAGAGTCCGCCTGCGCACGCTCGAGCATCAGCTTGACCTTGTTGCCGCTTTTTCCCCGTAGTCCGCGCAGCTCGAGCAGCTGCTCGGTGAGCTGGCGGCGCTGGTCGCCGAGCCGTTTGGCAGCCTGGGTGCGCAGCGCCTCCATGCCGTCGACCGCGATGCGGCCGATCACCGCGGCGCGCTGCGGCATCAGCTGCGCCGACAGCGCATCCTCCAGCGCCGGCAGGCGGCTCGCCTGCACGGCCGCCTCGTCGCCGGCCACCCGCGCGGCGAGCGCGTCGCGCGCCGACAGCGGGAACACGCGCTGGCGCTCGACGGCCAGCGTCTGCGCCACAACCTCGCACTGGTGCTGCACCTGTTCGTCGACCTCCTGGCGCGAGCTCAGCGGGTCGAGCAGCGTATCGATCTTGTTGAGCACGACGAAGCGCTCGAGCGCGCGGCCGTCGAGGTGCTCGCGCCAGATTTCGAGGTCGGACTTGGTGACGCCGGTGTCGGCGCCGAGAATGAACACCGTGGCGTGCGCCGACGGCAGCAGGCCGAGCGTCAGCTCGGGCTCGGCGCCGATCGCGTTCAGCCCCGGTGTGTCGATCACCACCAGCCCGCGCTTGAGCAGCGGGTGCGGGTAGTTGATCAGCGCATGGCGCCACATCGGCACTTCGACCGAGCCGTCGGCCGCGCGCGGCGGGTTGTCCTGCGGATGCTCGTCGTTCCAGAAGCCGAGCTGCCTTGCTTCGTCGAGCGAGACCTTGGTCGTGCGCTTGACCTCGGACAGCGCCTCGGCGAGTTGCGCGGCCTCGAGCACCGGCAGCTCGATGCGGCGCCAGAGGTCGGGCTTCTCGCGCAGCTCGGCCAGCGAGATGGCCTTGAGCCGCGTCTCGATCGGCAGCAGCGACACGCCGGCCGGCTGCTCGGGATCCCACGACAGCTCGACCGGGCACATCGTCGTTCGCCCCGGCGTCGCCGGCAGCACGCGGCGGCCGGCATCGGCGAAGAAGATCGCGTTGATCAACTCGGACTTGCCGCGCGAGAACTCGGCCACGAACGCCAGCACCAGCCGGTCGCTGGCCAGTCGCTGCCGCAGGGCGTCGATCTGCGCGCTCGCCGCGGCGTCGCGCAACTCGTGGTCGGCCAGGAAGGTGGCGTACTGCTCGACCGCGCGGTCGAGCGCGCGGCGCCAGTCGGCGAGAGCGTCCAGGCGACGCGCAAGGGTGGAGGTCATGAACCGGGCGGGTAGCGGCAGGATCCTAGCGTAGCCGTCCACTGCTCACCGCGGCGGGATACAACTCCTGACAGGGTGTGAGGTGCGGTCGCCACAAAGTTACGCAGCGCCCCGTGCACCCGTGGCCTGACTACCGCGTCTGGCAGTGCGGGCAGTAGAAGGTCGATCGCTGTGCCTGCAGCACTCGCCGCACCGGTGTGCCGCAGCGCACGCACGGCTGGCCCTCGCGGCCGTAGACGCAGGCGCTGGTCTGGAACTCGCCGGCGCTGCCGTGCGCATCGCGGAAGTCGCGCAGCGTCGAGCCGCCCTGCGCAAGCGCCTGCGACAGCACGTCGCGCAGCGCGTCGAGCAGCCGCTGGCAGCGCGGCAGCGACAGCCGGAGGCAGCGCGTTCGCGGGTCGATGCCGGCATGAAAAAGCGCCTCGCAGGCGTAGATGTTGCCGGCGCCGACGACGATGTCGCCGGCGAGCAGCGCTGCCTTGATCGATGCGCGGCGCCGCCTGCAGCCGGCGTGCAGCGCCTGCGCGGTGAAGCGCGGATCGAACGGCTCGGCGCCGAGCCGCGCCAGCAGCTTGCGCGCGGGATCGGCATCGATCGCATCGGACCACACCACGGCGCCGAAGCGGCGCGGGTCCGTCAGCCGCAGCGTGCCCGCGCTGCTGACGAGATCGAAGTGATCGTGCCGGCCGCGCGGCGGCGGCGCGCGCTCGTGCAACCTCAGCGAACCCGACATGCCCAGGTGCCACAGCAGCCCGCCGCTGCGCGTGCCGCCCGCCAGCGGCATCCAGATGTACTTGCCGCGACGTGCCAGCTCGCCGATTTCCATGCCGTGCAGCGTGCGCGTCGTCACCCCCAGCGGCCAACGCAACGGTGCGCCCGCGTGCACCGCGCGCACCCGTGCGCCGCGCAGGCGGCCGGCCAGGCCGATCCGCGTGACCTCCACCTCGGGCATCTCGGGCATCCCGAGATTATCGAACCCGCCCTCGGGGTGAGCGGCCTAGAATGCCTTCGTACTCAGGGAGTTGCTCGTGCCCGGTGATCGCAGTCGCAGTTCGACGCTCGGTGGGCTGTTCGCGGCACTCGCCTTGGTTTGGTTGACCCCGGCCCAATCGGCTCAACCCGCCGCGCAGGCGCCGCCGCCCGCCAAGACCGAGCCCCAGAACTCGTCGCTCGATGCGCCGCTGTTCTACCAGTTGCTGATCGGCGAGATCGAGCTCAACGCCGGACATCCCGGCGCCGCCTACGAGGTGATGCTCGACTCGGCGAGGCGCACGCACGACGAGGCGCTGTTCAAGCGCGCCGTCGAGATCGCGCTGCAGGGGCGCGCCGGCGACAAGGCGCTCGAGGCCACCCAGGCGTGGCGGCAGGCCGCCCCCGACAGCATCGATGCGCGGCGCTATCAGCTGCAGATCCTGCTGGCGCTCAATCGCCCCGATGACGCCGGCGAGCCCTTCAAGAGCTGGCTCGCACTGACGCCGCCGGATCAGCGCTCGGCGTTGATCGCCGCGTCGCCGCGACTGCTGCAGCGCATGAACGACCGCAAGCAGGCTGCAGCGCTGCTCGAGCGCTGGCTCGCGTCGTATCGCGACGACCCGCAGACGCGCACGGCCACCCGGGTGGCGCTGGGGCGCATGTGGCTGGCCGCCAGCGACCCGGCCAAGGCGCTGCAACTGGCCCAGCAGGCGGCGGCCGACGACCCGCCGTCGCCGGCGCCGATGCAGCTGGCGATCGAGCTGATGCCGTTCAAGCCCGAGGCCGAGCCGATGGTCGTGCAGTACCTGTCGCGGCCGCAGGCCGGGCCCGGCGTGCGGCTGTCGTACGTCGCCGCGCTGGCGCGCTCGCAGCGCTATGCCGAGGCCGCGCAGCAGCTCGATCAGCTGACGCAGGCCGAGCCCAACCTGGCCCCGCCGTGGCTCACGCTGGGCGCGTTGCGGCTCGACATGAAGCAGCCGCGCGAAGCAGAGACCGCGCTCAAGCGCTACGTCGATCTGGTGCGCAAGCAGCCCGCAGCAGCAGCCGACCCCGGCGACGATAGCGACGATTCGGACAATGCGGCCGACGCCGGCAACGAGCGGCGGCTGACGCAGGCATGGCTGCTGCTCGCGCAGATCGCCGAACAGCGCGGCGATCTCAAGGCCGCCGAGGCATGGCTCGCCAAGATCGACGATCCGAAGAGCGCGCTCGAGGTGCAGAGCCGGCGCGCGTCGCTGCTGGCGCGTCAGGGCCAGATGGCACAGGCGCGCGAGTTGATCCGGCGCGTACCCGAGCGCAACGACGAAGGAGCGCGCGCCAAGGTGCTGGCCGAGGTGCAGCTGCTGCGCGAATTCAAGCGCTGGCGCGAAGCCGTCGACGTGTTGACCGCGGCGAACAAGCGCTTTGCCGACGACGCCGACCTGCTGTACGAACAGGCGATGCTCGAGGACAAGCTCGACCGTCACGCCGAGATGGAGCGGCTGCTGCAGAAGGTGATCGCGCTCAAGCCCGACAACGCGCATGCGCACAATGCGCTCGGCTATTCGCTGGCCGACCGCAACATCCGCCTGCCGGAGGCCAAGGAGCTGATCCAGAAGGCGATGTCGCTGGCCCCCGGCGACCCGTTCATCGTCGACAGCATGGGCTGGGTCGAGTACCGCATGGGCCATCGCGACGAAGCGCTGCGCTGGCTGCGTCAGGCTTACGCGGCGCGCCCCGACACCGAGATCGCGGCCCATCTGGGCGAGGTGCTGTGGGCGGCGGGCAAGACCGACGAGGCTCGTCGTGTCTGGCAGGACGCGCGCGGCCGCGACGCCGCCAACGAGGTGCTCAAGGAGACGCTGGCGCGTCTCAAAGTGAGTCTGTGAAGCGACGCGTCGCGCTGTGGCTGATGGCCACCGCGTCGAGCCTGCTGGCGGCGTGCGCGAGCCTGACGCCGCACACCAGCGCCGTCCTCAGCGGACGGCTCAGCGTGCGCGTCGACTCCGACCCGCCTCGCGCGCTGAGCGCCGCGTTCGAGCTGAGCGGCAACGCGCACAACGGCGCGCTGGTGCTCACCTCGCCGATCGGTTCGACGCTGGCGCAAGCGCACTGGACACCCGGCGAAGCGGTGCTCGAGACACCGGGCACGCGCAATCGTTACCCCGACCTCGACGCGCTGGCCGAACACGCGCTCGGCGAGCACGTGCCGCTGGCCGCGCTGTTCGACTGGTTGCGCGGCCGCCCGTGGCCGGGCGCCGCCAGTCAGGGCCTGCCCGACGACGGGCGCGGCTTCACGCAGCTGGGCTGGCTCGTGACACTGCCGCGTGACGCGCAGGGCTGGGTCGAGGCGCAGCGCAACGCCGCGCCGGCAGTGACGCTGCGCGCGCGGCTCGACGCAGCGACGCCATGAAGGCGCTGTACGACCTCGCCGCACCGGCCAAGGTGAACCTGTTCCTGCACGTCGTCGGGCGGCGAGCCGACGGCTACCACCTGCTGCAGTCGGCGCTCGTGCTGATCGACTGGGCCGACACCTTGCACATCGAGCGGCGCGGCGACGCGGTGCTGCGCCGGCACGACCTGGCGGCCACGCTGCCGGCCGATGATCTCTGCCTGCGCGCAGCGCGCGAGCTGCAACTCGCCAGCGGCTGCCAGCTCGGCGCCGACATCAGCATCGACAAGCGCGTGCCGGCCGCGGCGGGCCTCGGCGGCGGCAGCTCCGACGCCGCCACCACCTTGCTGGCGCTGAACCGGCTGTGGGCTCTGCACTGGCCGCTCGAGCGGCTGGCCGCACTCGCATTGACGCTCGGGGCCGACGTGCCGTTCTTCGTGCACGGCCGCAACGCCTTCGTGCAGGGCGTCGGCGAGCAGCTCACGCCGATCGAGTTGCCGGCGCTGTGGCTGGCGGTGATCAAGCCCGCGGCGTCGCTGGCCACCGCGACCATCTTCGCGAGCCCGCACCTCGAGCGCTCGACCCCCGCTGTTATACTGCCCGACTTTCTTGCAGACACCCAGCTGAGCGACTGCGCTGCCGAGGGATTCGGGCGCAACGACCTGCAGCCGGTTGCGCAGCGCGAATGCCCCGAGGTCGCCGAAGCGGCCCGATGGTTGCAGCAGCGTTTCGGCAACAGCCGCATGTCGGGTTCGGGCAGCGCGGTGTTCGCAAGGGCCGGCACCGGCGATCGACCGCAGGCAGGTTGGGTTCCGCAGGAGCTTCCGCCGCAATGGGTCGGCCGCATGTGCCGCAGCCTGGCGGTGCATCCGTTGCTGCATTGGTCGGGCTGAAGAGGCTTGCTCTGGGCAGCGGCGTCGAGCCGTGGCCCGTGTAGGGGAGTCGCCAAGTTGGTTAAGGCATCGGATTTTGATTCCGACATTCGAGGGTTCGAATCCTTCCTCCCCTGCCAAACCCCTCGCTGACCCAGGCTCGAGTCGTGCTGTTCAACACCGTGCTCTTCACCGGCAACGCCAACCCGGCGTTGTCGCGCGAGATCGCGCAGACCCTCGGCGTCGAGCTGGGCAAGGCCAAGGTCGCGCGCTTCTCCGACGGCGAGGTCGACGTCGAGATCCGGCAGAACGTGCGTGCGCGCGACGTGTTCGTCGTCCAGCCCACCTGCGCGCCGACCAACGAGCACCTGATGGAGCTGCTGGTCATGGTCGATGCGTTCAAGCGCGCCAGCGCGCGCCGCATCACCGCCGTGATCCCGTACTTCGGCTACGCGCGGCAGGATCGCCGGCCGCGCTCGACGCGGGTGCCGATCAGCGCCAAGGTGGTGGCCAACCTGCTCGAGACGGTGGGTGTCGAGCGGGTGCTGACGATGGATCTGCACGCCGACCAGATCCAGGGCTTCTTCGACATCCCGGTCGACAACATCTACGCCTCGCCGGTGCTGCTGTCCGACGTGAAAAGCAAGGCGTACCCCAACCTGGTGGTGGTCTCGCCCGACGTCGGCGGCGTGGTGCGCGCCCGCGCGATGGCCAAGCAGCTTGGCACCGACCTGGCGATCATCGACAAGCGCCGCCCGACGGCCAACGTGTCGGAGGTGATGCACGTGATCGGCGACATCGAGGGCCGCCACTGCGTGATCATGGACGACATGATCGATACCGCCGGCACGCTGGTGAAGGCCGCCGAGGTGCTGAAGGAGCGCGGCGCCAAGCGCGTCTACGCGTATTGCACGCATCCGGTGTTCTCGGGCCCGGCGATCGAGCGCATCGCCGCCAGCCAGCTCGACGAAGTGGTGATCACCAACACCATCGCGCTGGGCGAGGCGGCCAAGGGGAGCAAGAAGATCCGCCAGTTGTCGGTGGCGTTTCTGTTCGCCGAGACGATCCGGCGCATCTCCGACGGCGAGTCGGTGACCTCGCTGTTCGCGGAGCAGAACATCAACTTCTAGGAAACAAAGGCGGGTTCGCTGACGCGAACCCTTTCAGGTTGTGGACTCGGTCGAGTCCTTTGTCGATGGGCTTGGTCGCGAGCCCTCATTCACTTGGAGTGAAAAATGAAGTTCGCCGCCTTCGAGCGCACACAGCAGGGGACC
>DASURM010000238.1:0-3692 GCA_036280035.1 Burkholderiaceae bacterium
CGACGATCCAGCGCAGCCAGTGGGGCATGACGTTCGGGTTGCCCGGCATCCCCGACAGCGTGCGGCTGGTGATCCAGATCGAGGCCGCTCGACAGTAGCCGCTCAGCGCGCGCGTGCCTTCTGGTACGCCGCCGCCGCCGCGCGCGCCGACTCGGTCACCGCGTGCGGGTGGTCGGCGATGTACTGCACGATGATGTCGGCGAACTGCGCCTCGGGCTTCAGGCCGAGCCGCTCGGCACGCGCGGCGACCGCGCCCTTCGACCAGCCCGCGACGATGCGTTGGATCGTCGGGTCGGGCTGCGCCTTCACCAGCGCGCGTGCGGCCTTGCCGGCCACCGCCTCGAGTGCGTCGAGCATCTCGCTGACCTTGACGTTGAGTGCCGGCAGGTTGAGCCCGGCGCGGCCACCGAGTTGCTCTTGCGTGGCCTCGAACACCGCGATCAGGCCCTGCACGGTGCGCGCCGGCGACGACACCGGGTGCGACACCGACGGGTCCACCGGCAGGATCGCCTCTACGCCCGCCAGCGGCTCGCGGATGATGCCGCTGAAGAACGACGATGCCGCGCCGTTGGGCTTGCCCGGCCGTACGGTCACCGTCATCAGGCGCGCGCTGCGGCCGTCGATGAAGCCCTTGCGCGTGTAGTCGGCCACCAGGTGCTCGCAGATCAGCTTGTGCGTGCCGTAGCTCGTCTGTGGCGTCGGCAGCGTGTCGTCGCGCACCAGCGGCGGCATCGGGTTGCCGGCGTCGGGGCCGAACACCGCGACCGAGCTCGAGAACACGAACCGCGGCACGTTGCCCGCCGCACGCAGCGCGTCGAGCAGCGCGCGCGTACTGTCGAGGTTGGAGCGCAGGCCGAGCTCGAAATCGGCCTCGCACTCGCCCGACACCGCCGAGGCGAGGTGAAACACGCCGTCGAAGCGGTCCGCCACGAAACCCGCGCACTGTTCGAGCAGCTTGCCGACGCGCACCTGCACGCGCGGGTCGCGCACGATGTCGGCCGCCGCTTCTGGCGCAGGAAACTGGTCGGCCAGCACCAGCGCCTCGATGCGCCGGCCATTGAGCGCACCGCGCGCGAGCAACTCGCGCGCCAGGCGCGAACCGACGAACCCGGTGCCACCGGTGATCAGGATCTTCATTCGGGTCTCCTTGCGGCCCGCAGGGCTGTCGCCGTAGCGCCGACCGCACCGGCATCATGCCTGCGGCCGCAGGCCGGCGCCAGCGGCGCAGCCGGGCGCGAAACGGGAAACCCCTCGGTGGACAGTGCACGCCCGCGCGCGTAGGGTGCGCAGCATTGCGCCGGATGCCGGCGTTTCGAGGAACGCGCGGTTCGTGGCGAGTGTCGAGATCCGATCGGTGAAGAAGCGCTTCGGCGAGACCGAGGTGCTGCACGGCGTGGATATCGAGATCGCCGACGGCTCGTTCACCGTGCTGGTCGGGCCGTCGGGCTGCGGCAAGAGCACGCTGCTGCGCATGATCGCCGGGCTCGAGGCCATCAGCAGCGGCCAGATCCTGATCGGCGGCAAGGTGGTCAACCAGATGCCGCCGAAAGAGCGCGACATCGCGATGGTGTTCCAGAACTACGCGCTGTATCCGCACATGACGGTGCGCGACAACATGGCGTTCTCGCTGGCGCTGGCCAGGCAGGGCAAGGCGGTGATCGAACAGAAGGTCGGCCGCGCGGCCGAGATCCTCGGCCTGGCCGCACTGCTCGACCGTTTTCCGCGCCAGTTGTCGGGCGGCCAGCGCCAGCGCGTGGCGATGGGCCGCGCGATCGTGCGCGACCCGCAGGTGTTCCTCTACGACGAGCCGCTGTCGAACCTCGACGCCAAGCTGCGCGTGGCGATGCGCACCGAGCTGAAGGAGCTGCACCAGCGGCTGAAGACGACTTCGGTCTACGTCACGCACGACCAGATCGAGGCCATGACGATGGGCGACCAGATCGTCGTGATGCGCGAGGGTCACATCGAGCAGACCGGCAGCCCGCTGCAGCTCTACGACCACCCGGCCAACCTGTTCGTGGCCGGCTTCATCGGCTCGCCGGCGATGAATCTGCTGCCCGGCACCTTGCGCCGCAACGGCAGCGGCAGCGTCGAGGTGGAGCTGGCCGACGGCACGCGCCTGCCGGCGCCGCGCGACGCCGCCGGCAGCGACGGCCAGCGCGTGGTGTTCGGCACGCGGCCCGAGCACCTGGCGCTGGCCAACGGCAGCGGCATCGCCGCCGAGGTGGCGGTGATCGAACCCACCGGCGCCGACACTTTCGTCTCGTGCCGCCACCACGGCGCCGAACTCGCGGTGGTGTTCCGCGAGCGCCACCAGTTCAGCCCCGGCAGCACGATCCACCTGCAGCCCGATCTCGCGCACGCACACGTCTTCGACGCCGACAGCGGCCGAGCGCTTGCCGCCTGACATGCCCGCCCCCACGCTCGCTTCGCTCACTGCCCCCCGAGGGGGCGCTCAGTCGGCTTGGGAGCGGCCCTGCGCCGCCTGAACCCACAACCCACGAAGGAGACCACAGATGAAGAAGTTCGACCGTCGTCAGTTCCTCGAAGGCACCGCCAGCATCGCCGCCGGCAGCGCGCTCGGCGCCAGCGCGATCTTCGCGCCGGCGGTGCACGCGCAGACGCTGAGCTTCAAGCCCGAGAAAGGCGCCAAGCTGCGCGTGCTGCGCTGGAGCCGTTTCGTGCAGGGCGACATCGACCAGTACATGAAGAACGTGGCCGCCTTCACCGCCAAGACCGGTGTCGAGGTGCGGGTCGACAACGAAGGCTGGGAAGACGTGCGTCCGAAGGCCGCGGTGGCCGCAAACACCGGCGCCGGGCCCGACATCATCCTGTCGACCAACGACGACGCCAACCTCTACCCGGAAAAGCTCGTCGACGTGAGCGACGTCTGCGACTACCTCGGCAAGAAGTACGGCGGCTGGTACCCGGTCACCGAGCCCTACCTGAAGCCCGACGGCAAGCACTGGATCGGCGTGCCGCTGGGCGTGGCCGGCGTCTGCATGGTCTATCGCGAAAGCCATGTCAAGGCCGCCGGCTTCGACAGCTTCCCCAAGGACACCGATGGCTTCCTGCGGCTGTGCAAGGCGCTGAAGGAGAAGGGCACGCCGCCCGGCTTTGCGCTCGGCAACGCAACCGGCGACGGCAACACCTGGTGCTACAACCTGCTGTGGGGGTTCGGCGGTCAGATGGTCGACACCGCCAACAAGGTCGTCATCGACAGCCCGAACACGATCAAGGCGCTGGAGTACGTGAAGGAACTGTATGCAACCTTCGCGCCGGGCACCCTGTCTTGGCTCGACCCGAACAACAACAAGGCCTTCCTCGACGAGCAGATCTCGTTGACCAACAACGGCATCTCGATCTACTACGCCGCCAAGACCTCGAAGGATCCCAAGGTCGCCGCGCTGGCGGCCGACATCAACCACGCCAACATGCCGATCGGCCCGGTCGGCAGGGCGACCGAGTTCCAGCTCTTCTTCAACCAGATGATCTTCAAGTACACCAAGTACCCGAAGGCGGCCAAGGAGTACCTGCGTTTCATGATGGAGGCCGAGCAGATGGATCAGTGGGTGCAGGCGGCGATCGGCTACGTGACGCCGGCGCTGCGGTACTACGAGAAGAACCCGATCTGGACGGTCGATCCAAAGCACACGCCGTATCGCGACTCGATGAAGAACATGCTGCCCTCG
>DASURM010000239.1:0-9773 GCA_036280035.1 Burkholderiaceae bacterium
AAGCGCGACCACCGCCGCCTCGGCCGCGAGCTCGATCTGTTCCACGTCGACGAGCACGCGCCGGGGCTCGTGTTCTGGCACCCGAAGGGCTGGACGATCTGGCAGGCCGTCGAGCAGTACATGCGGCAGGTCTACCGCGACAACATGTTCGTCACGGAGTCCGAGAAGCGCGAGTACGCGCTCAAGCCGATGAACTGCCCGGGGCACGTGCTGATCTTCAAGCAGGGCATCAAGAGCTACCGCGACCTGCCGCTGCGCTACGGCGAGTTCGGCGCCTGCCACCGCAACGAGCCCAGCGGCGCGCTGCACGGCATCATGCGCGTGCGCGGCTTCACGCAGGACGACGGGCACATCTTCTGCACCGAGGAGCAGATCCTCGACGAGTGCGTCGCCTACACGGCGCTGTTGCAGAAGGTCTACCGCGACTTCGGCTTCACCGACATCATCTACAAGGTCGCCACGCGGCCCGAGGCGCGCGTGGGCTCCGACCAATCGTGGGACAAGGCCGAGCAGGCGCTGATGGAATCGCTGCGCCGCTCGGGCTGCGACTTCACCGTGTCGCCGGGAGAGGGCGCCTTCTACGGCCCGAAGATCGAATACACGCTGAAGGACGCGATCGGCCGCCAGTGGCAGTGCGGCACGATGCAGGTGGACTTCAACATGGCCGGACTCCTGGGCGGCGAGTACGTCACCGAGGCCAGTGCGCGCGCCGCGCCGGTGATGTTGCACAGGGCGATCGTCGGCAGCATGGAGCGATTCATCGGCATCCTGATCGAGCAGCATGCCGGCGCCATGCCCGCTTGGCTGGCGCCGCAGCACGCGGTGGTGGCGCCGATCTCCGAGAGCCAAGCCGACTGCGCCGCCGATGTGGCGAAACGGCTTCAAAAACAAGGGGTTAGAGTCAACGCCGATTTGCGGAGCGACAAGATCGGCTATAAGATACGCGAGCATTCGATGCTGAAGGTTCCGTACATCCTGGTCGTCGGCGACAAGGAGAAGGCAAGCGGGGCCGTTTCGGTGCGCGCCCGGGGCAACGTAGACCTTGGTGCGATGTCGGTCGATGCCTTCTCGGCGAAGATCGCAGACGACATCGCGCGCAAGGTGTGAGCCTTCGGCGCGCTTTTGCTTTTGTTCGTGGTCCGTTCGCTTGCCTGACGGGCCGTTGAAAGGATCCACACCATCGCTACTTTTTTCGACCGTCGTACTCCCAATGCCGAGCGCAAGCATCGGCTCAACCGCGAGATCACCGCACCGATGGTGCGCCTGAACGGGCCCGAGAACGAACCCCTGGGCGTCGTGCCGCTGCTGGAGGCGCTGCGCCTGTCGGGCGAGTACGACGTTGACCTGGTCGAGATCGCAGCCACCGCGGATCCGCCGGTATGCCGGCTGATGGACTACGGCAAGTTCAAGTACCAGGAGCAGAAGAAGGCGGCCGAAGCCAAGAGCAAGCAGAAGATCATCGAGGTCAAGGAGGTCAAGTTCCGCCCGGGCACCGACGAGGGCGACTACGCGATCAAGATGCGCAACCTGCGCCGCTTCATCGGCGAAGACGGCGACAAGGGCAAGGTGACGCTGCGCTTCCGCGGCCGCGAGATCACGCACCAGGACATCGGCATGCGGTTGCTCGAGCGCATCCGCGACGAGTTGGCCGACGTGGCGGTGGTCGAGCACATGCCCAAGCTCGAAGGCCGCCAGATGGTCATGGTGCTGGCTCCCAAGAAGAAGTAGAAGCCGACAATCGAGTTCACTTCCACGGCGCGGTCGGTCGCCGCGCCGATGGAATCACAAGGCCACCGCAGGCCGAATCAAGTGATGCGCGCAGTCAGCGCATCCGCCTGCGGCAGCCACAGCAAGAAGGAGCAGTCATGCCCAAGATGAAGACCAAGAAGAGCGCGGCCAAGCGGTTCCGCGTGCGTCCGGGGGGTACCGTCAAGCGCGGCCAGGCGTACAAGCGCCACATCCTCACCAAGAAGTCCACCACCCGCAAGCGCCACCTGCGCGGCGCCACCGGGGTGCACGAGACCAACATGGGGCACGTCGCCGCGATGCTGCCCTTTGCCGGCCTGTGATCGACTGACCCGCACGAAGGAGCAAGCAAATGCCTCGCGTCAAACGCGGCGTCACCGCCCACGCACGCCACAAGAAGGTTCTCGAGCAAGCCAAGGGTTTCCGCGGCCGCCGCAAGAACGTCTTTCGCATCGCCAAGCAGGCGGTGATGAAGGCCGGCCAGTACGCCTATCGCGACCGGCGCACGCGCAAGCGCGTGTTCCGCCAGCTGTGGATCGCCCGCATCAACGCCGCGGCGCGCGAGCTGGGCATCACCTACAGCCAGTTCATGGCCGGCATGAGGAAGGCGGCGATCGAGATCGACCGCAAGGTGCTGGCCGAGCTGGCCGTCAACGACCCGGCTGCCTTCGGCAGCATCGTCGCCAAGGTGAAGGCCCAGCTCGGCTGAACGCGCGCACGGCCGGCGCGAGCGCCGGCCGACGCAACACGGCGCCCCGCAGCGCCGCCGGTTGCAGCCAACAGGGCAGGCCCTCACCGCGCTGATGGCCTGCCCTTCTTCTTGGTCGATCGAGAACATGGACGAACTGGATCAATTGGTGGACCGCGCGCAGCAGGAGTTCGCGCGCGCGCCGACGCCGGCCGAACTCGAGAACGCGAAGGCGCGCTTCCTCGGCAAGGCGGGCCATGTCACCGGGCTGCTGAAGGCGCTGGCCAGTCTGTCGGTGGACGAGAAGAAGTCGCGCGGCGCGCTGATCAACCGCACCAAGGAGCGCATCGAAGCGGCGCTGCGCGACAGGCGCCAGTCGCTTGCGCGCTCCGAGCTGGATGCGCAGTTGCGCGCCGAAGCGCTCGACGTCACGCTGCCCGGTCGCCGTCGCGGCGAGGGCGGCCTGCACCCGGTGTCGCTGACCATCGAGCGCATCGAGGCGATCTTCAGGTCGATGGGATTCGAGGTCGCCGACGGCCCCGAGATCGAGACCGACTGGATGAGTTTCACCGCACTGAACAACCCGGAGAATCACCCGGCGCGCTCGATGCAGGACACCTTCTACGTCGACATGAAAGACGAAGAGGGCCGCTGGCTCAACCTGCGCCCGCACACCTCGCCGATGCAGGTGCGCTACGCGCGCGCGCATGCGAGGCGCTACGCGGGTGCCGACCCGATGCCCGAGATCCGCGTCATCGCGCCGGGTCGTACCTACCGCGTCGACAGCGACGCCACGCACTCGCCGATGTTCCATCAGTGCGAAGGCCTGTGGATCGGCGAGAACGTCAGCTTCAAGGATCTGAAGGTCGTGTTCACCGACTTCTGCCGTGCGTTCTTCGAGAGCGACGACCTGCAACTGCGGTTCCGGCCATCGTTCTTTCCGTTCACCGAGCCGTCGGCCGAGATCGACATCGCGTTCGGCAGCGGACCGCTGAAGGGCCGCTGGCTCGAGATCTCGGGGTCGGGCCAGGTGCATCCGAACGTGGTGCGCAACTTCGGGCTCGACCCCGAGCGTCACATCGGCTTCGCATTCGGCATGGGCCCGGACAGGCTCGCGATGCTGCGCTACGGCATCGACGACCTGCGGCTGTTTTTCGAGAACGACCTGCGGTTCCTGTCGCAGTTCAAGTGAGCTGATCCGACGATGCAATTCCCCGAATCCTGGCTGCGCGAGTTCTGCGACCCGCCGCTGTCGACCGAGCAACTCTCCGAGCTGCTGACGATGTCGGGCATGGAGGTAGAAGAGCTGCGGCCGGCAGCGCCGGCGTTCTCCGGTGTCGTGGTCGGCGAGATCGTCGCCTGCGAGCCGCATCCTGGCGCCGACAAGTTGCGCGTCTGCCGCGTGCAGGCTGGAGCGCACTCGCGCGACGGCGCGCTGCAGGTGGTGTGCGGCGCGCCGAACGCGCGCGTCGGCCTGCGCGCGCCGCTGGCGCTGGTGGGCGCGTCGCTGCCACCGGGTGCCGACGGCCAGCGGCTCGACATCAAGCTCGGCAAGCTGCGCGGCGTCGAAAGCCACGGCATGCTGTGCTCGGCACGCGAACTGGGCCTGAGCGACGACCATGCCGGCCTGCTGGAGCTGGCGCCCGACGCGCAGTTGGGCGTCGACCTGCGCCAGGCGCTGGCGCTCGAAGACACGCTGTTCACGCTGAAGCTGACGCCCAACCTGGGGCACTGCCTGTCGGTGTACGGCGTGGCGCGCGAGGTAGCCGCGCTCACCGGCGCGCCGCTGCGCAGGCCGGCGTTCGCCGGCGTGACGCCGACGTTGTCCGACACGTTGCCGGTGCGCATCGAGGCCACCGACCTGTGCGGCCGCTTCTCGGGCCGCGTCGTGCGCGGCATCGACCCGCGCGCCCCGACGCCATCGTGGATGGTGCAGCGGCTGCAGCGCTGCGGCCAGCGATCGGTCAACGCGCTGGTCGACATCTCGAACTACGTGCTGTTCGAGTATGGGCGGCCGTCGCACATCTTCGACCTCGACAAGATCCGCGAGCGTCTCGTCGTGCGCTGGGGCCGCGCCGGCGAATCGCTGAAGCTGCTCAATGGCGAGACGGTGCAGCTCGATGCCGAGGTCGGCGTGATCGCCGATGCGCAGGCGGTGGAGTCGCTGGCCGGCATCATGGGTGGCGACGCCACCGCGGTCAGCGACGGCACGCGCAACATCTACATCGAGGCCGCGTTCTGGTGGCCCGACAGCGTGGCCGGCCGTTCGCGGCGATTCGGCTTCGCCACCGAGGCCGGCCACCGCTTCGAACGCGGCGTCGATCCGTCGACCACCGCCGAGCATATCGAACGCATCACGGCGCTGGTGCTGCAGGTGTGCGGCGGTCGCGCCGGGCCGATCGACGATCAGCAGCCCAATGTGCCGCAGCGCAAGCCGGTCGCGCTGCGCGTGGCGCGCGCCGCCAAGGTGATCGGCATGCCGCTGACGCAAGACGATTGCACCGGCGTGCTGCGGCGGCTGGGCCTGCAACACGACGCGGCCGACGGCCGTATCACGATCACGCCGCCGCCATGGCGCTTCGACCTGCAGGTGGAGGAAGACCTGATCGAGGAGGTGATCCGCGTCATCGGCTACGACAAGCTGCCGGCGGCTGCGCCGCGCGCACCGGTGCGACCGACGCGGCAGCCCGAGGGCCAGCGCAGCCTGTACGCGGTGCGCCGCGCGCTGGCCTGTCTCGGCTACCAGGAGACGATCTCGTTCAGTTTCGTCGAGCCACGCTGGGAGCACGAGCTGGCCGGCAACGACGACCCGATCCGCGTGCTCAATCCGATCGCTGCACCGCTGGCGGTGATGCGCTCGAGCCTGGTCGGCAGCCTGGTGGCCACGCTGCAGCGCAATCTGGCGCAGCGCATCGACCGCGTGCGCGTGTTCGAGGTCGGACGCGTCTACCGGCGCGATGCTGCAGTACGCGCCGGCGACGGCGCGGTGGCCGGGGTGGCGCAGCCGGTGCGCATCGGCGGCCTGGCGTACGGCGAGCTGGCGCCCATCCAGTGGGGCGAGGCTGCGCGTCGCGTCGACTTCTACGATGCCAAGGGCGATCTCGAGTCGCTGCTGGCTCCGCTGCCGCTGCGCTGCGTGCCGGTGCAGCACCCGGCGTTGCACCCGGGGCGCAGTGCCGAGCTGCGGCTTGGCGACCTCTCGATCGGCATCGTCGGCGAACTGCACCCGCGCTGGCGCCAGGCCTACGAGCTGCCGCAGGCGCCGGTGGTGTTCGAGCTCGATGCCGCGGCCTTGCAGCAGCGGCAGATACCGGCGTTCGCGCCGATCGGCCGCTTCCAGGCGGTGCAGCGCGACCAGGCTTTCGTCGTCTCCGAGCGGGTGAGCCACGACGAGTTGCTGGCGGCGCTGACCGACGACCCCGCCGGGCTGGTGCGCCGCGCGACGCTGTTCGACCTCTACCGGCCCAGCGGGCGCAGCGATCTCGCCCCAGGTGAACACAGTATGGCCGTGCGTCTCGAATTGATGGACGATGCCGCCACGCTCACCGACGAGCGAATCGAGGGCGCGCTGCGCGCGGCGCGCGAGCGGGCGTTCGAGCGCGTTGGCGCGAGGCTGCGGAGCTGAACAACAACACCAGGCGATGCCGAGGGAAACATGACCACCGAGCAAGCAGCCGGCCCACTTCCGGTGGCCGTGCCCACGCTCCAGACCCCCACGCTGACCAAGGCCGAACTGGCCGAGCTGTTGTTCGAGCGGCTGGGTCTGAACAAGCGCGAGTCCAAGGACATGGTCGAGGCCTTCTTCGAGCTGGTGCATGGCACCCTGGTCTCGGGCCAGGACGTCAAGCTCTCGGGCTTCGGCAACTTCAACATCCGGCGCAAGGCGCCGCGTCCCGGCCGCAACCCGCGCACCGGCGAGGCCATCCCGATCAAGGCCCGACACGTCGTGACCTTTCACGCGAGCCAGAAGCTGAAATCAATCGTGCAGGGCGACACGCCCGCCGAAGGGGAGTTCGAGTAAAGTCTAGCTTTACCGCGCCACCTCATTGATTTCAATGGAGAATGGGCTTCCATCGATCCCTGCCAAGCGCTACTTCACGATAGGTGAGGTCAGCATCTTGTGCGGCGTGAAGCCGTACGTCCTGCGCTACTGGGAACAGGAGTTCACACAGCTCAAGCCGGTGAAGCGGCGCGGCAACCGCCGCTACTACCAGCACCATGAGGTGCTGCTGATCCGGCGCATCCGCGAGCTGCTGTACGACCAGGGCTTCACGATCAGCGGCGCGCGCAACCGCCTGGCCGAGGCACCGCGAGCCGAGCGCAGCAATGGCGACGTGGTGCTGGCTGCGCAGGCGGTGGATGACGAGGTCGGCGCCATTGCGCAGGTCGAAGCGATGGCCGAGGGCAAGGCCACACTCGAGAGGCTGCCGCTGCCGGAGGTGACCGAGGTCGATCTGGCGCAACTGCGCACCGAGTTGCTGTCGATCCGCAGACTCCTGGAAGACTGACGCGCCGGGTGACCCGCGACACGCACTTATAATTCGCATCATCGTCGGGGTGTAGCGCAGCCTGGTAGCGCACTTGCATGGGGTGCAAGGGGTCGCGAGTTCGAATCCCGCCACCCCGACCAATCAGATCAACGGGTTAGCTCTCACGAGGAGCTAACCCGTTTGTCCTGTCTACGGTGATTGCCGGGCACAGCGCCTGCCCCAGGCCGGAGGATCGCGCGCGCGACGGATGCGGTATGCGTTGGGACTTCGTGCAAGGGGTGTTGGCGTCGGCGAAGGCTCCGTTCATCGGTGCGGCCATGTTGGTCGTCGGCTGCGCGTCGATTCCCTTCGATGAAGCGCGCCCGCCTTCGTATGCGATCGGGAACCCAGACGAAACCGAACTCGGTCGCCGTTTTGCGGCCCAGCTCTCGCCGGGCATGTCCGGCTTTCGCCTGTTGACGTCCGGGCAGGAGGCCTTTCTCGCACGGGCGGCGCTGGCCGAAGCGGCGCAGCACACGCTCGATCTGCAGTACTACCTGGTGGCCGAGGATGCGACGGCCACGCTGCTGGTCTATCGCGCGCTGGTCGCGGCGCAGCGCGGTGTGCGCGTGCGCGTGCTGATCGATGACCTCGATGTCGGCGACCGGGATTCGCACCTGGCGACGCTGGCGGCCCATCCGAACGTGCAGCTGCGGGTCTTCAACCCGTTCGCGTGGCGTGGCTCGGCCACCCTGGCCAGGGCGCTCGACTACCTGACCGACGGCGAGCGCCTCAATCGGCGCATGCACAACAAGCTCTGGATCGCGGACAACGCCGCCGCGCTGATCGGTGGTCGCAACCTCAGCGATGCCTACTTCAACGCCGACAGCCTGAACAACTTCGCCGACCTGGACGTGCTGATCGCCGGCCCGGCCGTGGCCGAGGCCT
Source organism: Burkholderiaceae bacterium (assembly GCA_036280035.1). GTDB lineage: Bacteria > Pseudomonadota > Gammaproteobacteria > Burkholderiales > Burkholderiaceae_C > JAEUPI01. Next base: position 7,852 of record DASURM010000239.1, read on the forward strand.
CGCGCGGCTTCGACGAGTACTGGAACAGCGAGTGGGCGGTGCCGATCCAGGCCTTCACCGGGCCGCTGCCCGAGCCCGAGCACACTGAGGCCCTGGTGTCGGAGCTGGCCGCGCGCGCCGCCGAGTTTCACGACACCGACTACGTCCGCGAGCTGTTGGCCACCGGCTTCGGCCCGCAGGTGCGAAGCGGCCGCGTCGAGTTGATTGCGGCGCCAGCGGCTGTGTTGCACGATCCGCCGAGCAAGCGCACGCCGGAGAGCCCCGGCCAGCCGAGCCCGGTGATGGCGCGGATGTATGAGGCCGTCGCGTCTGCGCGGAAAGAGCTGCTGTTGATCTCGCCGTACTTCGTGCCCAGTCAACGCGGCATCGAGACGCTGTGCAGCCTGGCGCGGAGCGGCGTGCCGGTGCGCGTCTTGACCAACTCGCTGGCCGCCACCGATGTGGCGGCGGTGCATGGAGCCTATGCGCGCTACCGGCCTCACCTGCTCGCATGCGGTGTGGCGCTGCACGAGTTTCAGCCGGTCGCACCGCGCCCCGAGGGTGCGCGCCGGCGGCCTTCTTCCGCGGTCAGCCTGCATGCCAAGGCGATCATGGTGGACCGCAAGTCGATAGTCATCGGGTCGATGAACCTCGACCCGCGCTCGAGGAACTCGAATACCGAGGTCGCCGTCCTGATCGACAGCGCAGCGCTGGGCGACAAGCTCGGTCGCTGGTTCGACGAGGCCAGCTCGCTCGACCGCTCGTACCGACCCGAGCTGAGCGAGCCGGGCGATCCGAATGCCCCCGTGACCTGGACGGGGCGCGACGACGATCGGATGCAGCGCTACACCAGCGAGCCGCACACCGGTTGGTGGCAGCGCTTCGTGTCGGGTCTGCTCGGTGCATTGGTGCCGGAGGAACTGCTCTAGCGTGCGCTTCGCAGCCAAGCGTTTCACAGTGCCATCGCGCGCACGTGCAGGCGGGCCGATCCTCAGTCGGGCGGGCGCGGCGTGCGCATCACCGCACCGACGGCCAGCAGCCAAGCCAGCGCCCAGCCGGTGCCGAATGCCCAGCCGCCGAGCACATCGGTGGCCCAGTGCACGCCGAGAGCCACGCGGCTGACGCCGACCGCGAGCGCCATCAACGCCGCGCAGGCCAAGATGTAGCTGCGCTCGCGCAGCCGCGGCCGCGTGCTCGCGATCAGCGTTCCCAGGGTCAGGAAGACGATCGCCGCCATGCTGCTGTGCCCGCTCGGGAAGCTGAGCCCGGGCACGACGAGCGCTGCCTGCGCGGCGTCGGGCCGCGCCCGGCCGAAGGCCAGCTTCAGCAGGCTCATCAGCGCGGCGCCGGAGAGCACCGACGCGCCGACCAGCACTGCCGCGCGCGGCGTCGTCACCAGCCAGAGGTAGCCCACGGTGATCGCCGTCACCAGCGTCAGCGTCGCAGTGCTGCCGAGTCCGCTCAGGTCGCGCATCACTTCGCTCAGCCACGGGTGTCCGGCCCGCCAGGCCTGCGCGTGCTGCAGCACCCATTGGTCGAAGGCGCGGGTCTCGCCCTCCAGCACCTCGCCCGCCAGCTCGACGAAGCCGAGCGCCAGCAGCAGCGCGAGCGCACCGATCAGCAGCGGCCACAGCAGCCGCGGATAGCGAGCGTCACGAAGCACGGCGTGGGCGACCCCGCGTGTCACCGTGCTGCCGCGTCTGCGAGCTGGCATCCCCACGGCGCTTCATTCGCCGCCCTCAGCGCAGCAGCACATAGCCACCTGGCGCATCCGCCAGCGCCTTCTCGCCCTGTGCCCCGATGCGGGGCGGGGCGACACGTGCGCTGGAGTGCGCAGCCAGCCGCTGCTGCCAGGCCGGCCACCACGAGCCGTCGGTGCGCGGTGCGGTTTGCAGCCAGGTGTCCGGATCGAGGTGGGCATCGTCCACGCGTCGGGTCCATGG
>DASURM010000240.1:0-2498 GCA_036280035.1 Burkholderiaceae bacterium
CCCGGCGGCATACCGCCCGCGGGCCAAGCATGGTCGCTGCACGACTGCGCGGTCGCCTCATGCCACGTCGTCCTTCGTCATCACCGTGTAGAACAGCCAGCTCAACAGCAGGATGATCAGAAAGTAGATCAGCGACATCGACGCCGCGGGGCCGAGGTCGAACTGGCCGAGTGCGATCTTCACGAGGTCGATCGACAGCACCGTGGTCGCGTTGCCGGGGCCGCCGCCGGTGAGCACCACCGCTTCGGTGTAGATCATGAAGCTGTCCATGAAGCGCAGCAGCACGGCGATCAGCAGCACGTGCTTCAGCTTGGGCAACTGGATGAAGCGAAAGATCGCCCACTTCGATGCGCCGTCGATGCGCGCGGCCTGGTAGAAGGCGTCGGGGATCGCCGACAGCCCGGCGTAGGTGAGCAGCACGACTAGCGACGTCCAGTGCCAGACGTCCATCGTCACCAGCGTGACCCAGGCCGACACCGGCTGGCGGGTGTAGTTGAAGTCGATGCCGAGCCGGTTCAGTCCCCAGCCCATCAGCCCGATGTCGGGCAGCGCGAAGATGTTCCACATCGCGCCCACCACGTTGTACGGAATCAGCAGCGGCATCGCCATCAGCACCAGGCAGATCGACACGCCGATGCCTTTGCGCGGCATCGCCAGCGCGATCGCCACACCGAGCGGCAGCTCGATCGCCAGCACGATGGCCGTGAACATCATCTGCCGCAGCAGCGACTCGCGGAAACGCGCCGACTGCATCACCTGCTGGAACCAGCGCACGCCCTCGAAGAAGAACTGGTTGTTGCCGAAGGTCTCCTGCACCGAGTAATTGACCACCGCCATCAGCGGGATCACCGCGTTGAACGCGACCAGCAGCACCACCGGCAGCACGAGCCACCAGGCCTTCTGGTTGTGGATCTTGATCGAGGCCATGCTGCGCGGGGCTAGTCGACGATCCAGCCGTCGGCGTAAAGCTGCGTGCGCGCCGGGTCGAACGCCACGTGGCCGCGCTCGGCAGGCACGGCCTGGCCCTCGGCGACCAGCGCTTTCACAACGTGTTCGCCGCAGCGCGCGTCGACGATGCGAAAGCGGCCGATGTCGCTGACGCGCTCCACCTGCACGGGCAACCCGCTGTCGGCGAAGCGCACGAACTCGGGCCGCACGCCGATTTCGGTCTTCTTGCCGCGTGCCGTGCCCGGGTCGCCGCGCGAGGCCACCGGCAGCGCGTGGCCATCGACGCGCGCCACCCCCGCTGCATCGACCTCGCACGGCAGCAGGTTCATGCCCGGCGAGCCGATGAAGTGGCCGACGAAAGTGTGGCGCGGCCGCTCGAACAGCTCCACCGGCGTGCCGGCCTGCACCACCTGGCCGTCGATCATCACCACCACCTGGTCGGCGAAGGTGAGCGCCTCGGTCTGGTCGTGCGTCACGTACACCATCGTCAGGCCGACGCGCTGGTGCAGCTCCTTGAGTTTGCTGCGCAGCCGCCACTTGAGGTGCGGGTCGATCACCGTCAGCGGCTCGTCGAACAGGATCGCGGCCACGTCGGCGCGCACCAGACCGCGGCCGAGCGAGATCTTCTGCTTGCCGTCGGCGGTGAGGCCCGCGGCGCGCTGCATCAGCGTGGCCTCGAGGTCGAGCATCGCCGCGATCTCGCGCACGCGCCGCTCGACCTCGTTCGCCGCGACGCCGCGGTTGCGCAGCGGAAACGCGAGGTTGTCGAACACGGTCATCGTGTCGTAGACGACCGGGAACTGGAACACCTGAGCGATGTTGCGCTCGCCGGGCTCGAGTGCGCTGACGTCGCGCTCGCCGAAGAGAATGCGCCCGCGCGTGGGCTGCAGCAGGCCCGAGATCAGGTTGAGCAGCGTGGTCTTGCCGCAGCCCGAGGGCCCCAGCAGCGCGTAGGCGCCGCCGTCGCGCCAGCGCAGATCGATGCCGCGCAGCGCCCAGTCGGCGTCGACCGACTCGCGCGGGCTCGCGCGGTAGCTGTGGTGCAGGTGCTCGAGGTGGATCGCAGCCACGGGTTCGACGCTCTCTCGTCAGGCCGCGAGTCGACGCCCTGTGTCGTCGAAGTACAGGCAGTGCTCGACGTCGAGCGCGAAGCTGGCGCTCTCGCCGACGGTGTGGCTGCGCACGCCTTGCGCGAGCGACACCCACGTACCGCCGGCGAGGCCGAAGTGGATCACGCTCTCCGAGCCGGAGATCTCGCTGATCAGCACCGGTCCGCTCACCGGCACGCCGCGCCCGCCGGCCGGGCGCACATGATGCGGTCGCAGCGCGACGGTGATGGCACCGTCGGGCACTGTCTGCAACGAGGGCGGCGCGTTCCATTGCGCCGCATCGTCGAGCACGATCTGCGTGCCGTGCTTGCTGGCCACGGCGACGTTGATCGGTGGGTCGGAGAAGACGCGCGCGCTCGTCAGGTCGGTGGGCTCGCGATACACGCCGATCGCGGGCCCGAACTGCGTGACGCGGCCCTCGTGCAGCGTCGCCACGTGGCC
>DASURM010000241.1:0-12115 GCA_036280035.1 Burkholderiaceae bacterium
GTAGCGGATCCATGCCGGGGTCGCGCGTTCGATCCGAGCCGGGCGCGCCAGCAGATGTCTCGGATGGTCGCCTTCGGAGATTGCGCGCTGTCGGTCGACCTGCACGACGAACCGCGGACGCTGCTGTTCGACCTCGGCGACGTCGGTGCGTCGCAGTCGCTCGCAGCCGCCGATGGCAGCGCGAGCGCGCCGCGCGATCGACGACAATCGCCGCCCCGCCACGGTCCCTCACGCACGATGCACGGATCCCACGACGCGCCGGTGCCCCAGGCGTCGCCGTGGCGCGCTTGGGCCATCGCGTCGCGCCCGCACACGCTGACGATCGCCGTCAACCCGGTGCTGGTGGGCAGCGCGATGACGTGGGCCGAGAGTGGCCGCATCGATCCGCTGTGGATGCTGCTGGCGCTGCTGGGTGCGCTGCTGCTGCAGTTGGGCACCAACCTGGACAACGACGTCAGCGACTTCGAGCGCGGCGCCGACCGCGGCGGGCGGCTCGGCCTGCCGCGCGCCACCGCGCTCGGCCTGCTGACGCCGCAGGCGGTGCGCCGCGCGTCGCGCGGCTGCTTCGTGCTGGCCACCGCGATCGGCCTGGCGCTGGTGGCGCGCGGCGGCTGGCCGATCCTGGTGGCCGGAGCGCTTTCGGCCGCCGCGGCCATGGCGTACTCCGGCGGGCCGCGACCGATCTCGACCACGCCGTTCGGCGACTTCGTGGTCTGGGTGTTCTTCGGTCCGGTGGCGGTGTGCGGCAGCTTCTACCTGCAGACCCTCGAGCTGACCGCCGGCGTGTTCGTCGCCGCGACGATGGTGGGGTTCCCCGCGGTGGCGGTGCTCGTGGTCAACAACTACCGCGACCTCGAGCCCGATGCGCGCGTCGGCAAGCGCACGCTCGCGGTGTGCCTGGGCCGCGCGTTCACTCGCTGGGAGTACGCGCTGCTGATGCTGGCCCCATTCGCGCTGCTGCTGCCGCTGGCGCTGCTGACGCGGCCGCGCGTCGCGTGGCTGCTGCCGCTGCTGGCGTTGCCGCCGGCGCTGTCGCTGGTGCGCCGCTTCTGGCGCGAGACCCCGGGGCCGCAGTTCAACGCGCTGCTGGCGCACACCGCGCGCTTCCAGGTGCTGTTCGCGTTGCTGTTGTCCGTGGCGTCGCTGCTATAGCCGAGCGTCGGTGTCGGGATTGCGCGGGTTGAGCCGGCGCAAGCGTGCCGCATCGGGACCGTGTACCAATTGCCGAGGCGGCCGGTGTCGGCCCGCGCGCGGAGGCCCTATGCATTTGAGCAGCGAGATGGTGTCGCCCACGGTGGCGGGTGTTTCGGGGCTGGTGGCCGCTGCTGCGCTGGGCCAGTCGGCGCGGCACGTGCGTGCGAACGCGAACGATCGCACGCTGGGCAACATGGCCGCGCTCGGGGCACTGGTGTTCGCGCTGCAGATGGTCAACGTCGCGATCCCGGGCACCGGCTCGAGCGGGCACTTCGGGGGTGGCGTGCTGCTGGCGATGATGCTCGGACCGCATGCAGGGCTGCTGGTGATGGCGGCCGTGCTTGCGGTGCAGGCGCTGCTGCTGGGCGATGGCGGCGTCGCCGCGCTGGGCGCGAACCTCGTCAACCTGGGCGTGGTGCCGTGTCTGGTCGTCGCCCCGCTGCTCGCGCGGGCCACTTGCGGCGCGACGCCGGGCCGCACGCTGTTCGGCACCGTGGTCGCGTGCATGCTCGGCCTGCAGCTCGGTGCCCTGGGCGTCGTGGCGCAGACCGCCTGGTCGGGCACCGCCGCGCCCGCGGTGCTGGCGGCGTCGCTGTTGCCGATCCACCTGCCGGTCGGTTTCGTCGAAGGCCTGCTCACCGCTGCCGGCGTGCTCGCGCTGCGCAATGCGCCAGCGGGCGCCGCTGACCAGCCGCTGCGCACGGCGCTGTCCGCCGTCGCGCTCGTCATCGCCGGCGTGCTGGTGTGGTTCACCTCGCCGCTGCCCGATACGCTGCAGTGGTCGCTCGCGCGTGCGCTGTCATCGACGGCCAGCGCAATCGTCCCGGCCGCCTGGCCGCGCGTCGATGCCGCCACGTCGGTGTGGGGCCTCGCCGGCGTCCTGGCCACCTCCGTGCTGATCGCTGCCGTCGCGCGCGCGCTGCGTTGGAGGGCCCTGCGCAAGGCAGCGCGCTGACGATGTCGACCTTCCTCATCTCAGCGCGGCGCTAGCCGATCGACACCGCCGCGCTGCCCGCAGCGCGGCACGCCCAAAGCAAGCCAGCCAGGGGACGCGAAATGAGCGAGACCTTCTACGACGTGATGCGCCGGCAGGGGATCACCCGGCGCAGCTACCTCAAGTTCTGCAGCCTGACGGCGGCCTCGCTGGGCCTGTCGCCGCTGATGGCGCCGCGCATCGCGCACGCGCTGGAAACCAAGCCGCGCACGCCGGTGATCTGGATCGAGGGCCTGGAGTGCACCTGCTGCAGCGAGTCGTTCATCCGTTCGGCGCACCCGCTGGCCAAGGACGCAGTGCTCAGCATGTTCTCGCTCGACTACCACATGACGCTGGCGGCGGCCGCGGGCGAGCAACTGCGCGCCAACGCGCACGAGACGATGGCCAAGCACAAGGGCAACTACATCCTCGCGGTCGAAGGCAATCCGCCGCTCGGCGAGGACGGCATGTACTGCATCTACTACGGCCGCCCGTTCGTCGAGACGCTGCGCGAGTACGCACGCGACGCCAAGGCCGTCATCGCCTGGGGATCGTGCGCGTCGTGGGGCTGCGTGCAGGCCGCGCGCCCCAATCCGACGACCGCGGTACCGATCGACAAGGTGATCACCGACAAGCCGATCATCAAGGTGCCCGGCTGTCCACCGATCGCCGAGGTGATGAGCGCGGTCATCACCTACGTGCTGACGTTCGACCGCATCCCCGAGCTCGACCGCCAGGGCCGCCCGAAGATGTTCTACAGCCAGCGCGTGCACGACAAGTGCTATCGCCGGCCGCACTTCGACGCCGGCCAGTTCGTCGAGCAGTGGGACGACGAAGGCGCCAAGGCCGGCTGGTGCCTCTACAAGGTCGGCTGCAAGGGGCCCACCACCTACAACGCCTGCTCGAGCACGCGCTGGAACGAGGGGGTCTCGTTCCCGATCGGCTCGGGCCACGGCTGCCTCGGCTGCTCGGAGGACGGCTTCTGGGACAAGGGTTCGTTCTACGACCGGCTCAGCGGCATCAACGGTTTCGGCATCGAGGCCAACGCCGACCAGATCGGCCTGGCGGTGGCCGGCGTCACCGGCGCCGAGGTGGCCGCGCACGCGGCGGTGAGCGCGATCCGGCGCGGCAAGGGCGGCGACAAGGGCAGCGGCAAGGGCGAGTCGGCGCCGTCGCAACGGCAGGAGGGCTGATCATGGCCGTGATCGAGACCCAAGGCTTCAAGCTCGACAACAGCGGCCGGCGCATCGTCGTCGACCCGGTGTCGCGCATCGAGGGGCACCTGCGCGTCGAGGTCAACGTCGACGACAAGGGCGTGATCCGCAACGCGGTGTCCACCGGCACGATGTGGCGCGGCCTCGAGGTGATCCTCAAGGGCCGCGACCCGCGCGACGCGTGGGCCTTCACCGAGCGCATCTGCGGCGTGTGCACCGGCGTGCACGCGCTGGCGTCGGTGCGCACGGTGGAAGACGCGCTGAAGATCAAGATCCCCGACAACGCCAACATCATCCGCAACCTGATGCATGCCACGCTGTATGCACAGGACCACCTCGTCCACTTCTATCACCTGCACGCGCTCGACTGGGTCGACGTGGTGTCGGCGCTGAAGGCCGACGCCAGGAAGACCTCCGAGCTGGCGCAGTCGATCAGCAGCTGGCCGCTGTCGTCGCCGGGTTACTTCCGCGATCTGCAGGCGCGCCTGGCCAAGTTCGTCGAGTCGGGGCAGCTCGGGCCGTTCCGCAACGGCTACTGGGGCCACCCGGCGTACAAGCTGCCGCCCGAGGCCAACCTGATGGCGGTGGCGCACTACCTGGAGGCACTCGACTTCCAGAAGGAGATCGTCAAGATCCAGACCATCTTCGGCGGCAAGAACCCGCACCCGAACTGGCTGGTCGGCGGCGTGCCGTGCTCGATCAACCTCGAGGCCAGCGGCGCGGTCGGCGCGATCAACATGGAGCGGCTGAACATGGTGTCGAAGATCATCGACGACACCATCGATTTCATCGACAAGGTCTACCTGCCCGACCTGCTGGCGATCGCGTCTTTCTACAAAGACTGGGGTGCGATCGGCGGCGGGCTCGCGAGCCAGAACCTGCTGGCCTACGGCGAGTTTCCCGACATCGCCAACGACGATTCCAACAAGAGCCTGCTGATGCCGCGCGGCGCGATCGTCGGCGGCAAGCTGTCGGACATCCAGCCGGTCGACCTGAAGGATCCGGCGCAGATCCAGGAGTTCGTCAACCACAGCTGGTACCGCTACGGCGACGAATCGAAGGGGCTGCACCCGTTCGACGGCGTCACCGAGCCCAACTTCGCGCTCGGCCCCGCCACCAAGGGCAAGAAGACCGCGATCGAAGCGCTCGACGAGAGCGCCAAGTATTCATGGATCAAGTCGCCGCGCTGGCGCGGCCAGCCGATGGAAGTCGGCCCGCTGGCGCGCTACGTGGTCGGCTACGCGATGGGCCGCCCCGAGTTCAAGGAGCCGGTCGACAAGGTGCTGAAGACGCTCGACGTGCCGCTCGCCGCGCTGTTCTCGACGCTCGGCCGCACCGCGGCACGCGGCTTGGAGTGCTCGTGGGGTGCGCACCGGATGCGCTACTTCTTCGACAAGCTGATGGCCAACCTGAAGGCGGGCAACCTGGCCACCGCCAACGTCGAGCGCTGGGAGCCCAAGAGCTGGCCGGCGCAGGCGCAGGGCGCGGGCTATTGCGAGGCGCCGCGCGGCGCGCTCGGCCACTGGATCCGCATCAAGGACACCAAGATCGACAACTACCAGTGCGTGGTGCCGACCACCTGGAACGCCGGGCCGCGCGACGGCAAGAACCAGATCGGCGCCTTCGAGGCCGCGCTGATGAACACGCCGATGGCCAGGCCCGAGCAGCCGCTGGAGATCCTGCGCACGCTGCACAGCTTCGACCCCTGCCTGGCGTGCGCCACGCACGTGATCTCGCCGGCCGGCGAGGAGCTGACCCGCGTCACGGTGCGCTGAGGCGCGGACGGAGGCTGACATGGACACGCAAGCCCGCTCGCCGTATCCGGTCTACGTGTGGGAACTCCCGGTTCGCATCTGGCACTGGGTGATGGCGCTGGCGATGGTCGTGCTGGCGATCACCGGCTACCTGATCGGTAGCCCGCTGCCGTCGGTGGGCGGCGAGGCGAGCGAGCACTACTTCTTCGGCACGATCCGCTTCGTGCACTTCGCGGCAGCCTATGTGTTCGCGGTGATGTTCGCGCTGCGCGTGGCGTGGGTGTTCCTCGGCAACCGCTTCGCGCGCGAGATCTTCAGCGTGCCGCTGAAACTGTTCGACGGCACGTGGTGGCGCGGGCTGATCCACCAGACGCGCTACTACCTGTTCCTCGAGCCCGAGTCGCTGCCCTGGCAGGGCCACAACCCGCTGGCGATGGCGGCGATGTTCTTCATGTACGTGCTCGGCACGGTGTTCATGATCGCAACCGGCTTCGCGCTGTACGGCGAGGGGCTGGGGCGCGACAGCTGGGCGTTCGTGTGGTTCTCGTCGTGGCTGCTGCCGCTGCTCGGCTACAGCCAGAACGTGCACACGCTGCACCACCTCGGCATGTGGTACCTGCTGGTGTTCACCGGCGTGCACCTGTACATGGCCACGCGCGAGGACATCTTCTCCGAGGCCACCGTGATGAGCACGATGGTCAACGGCTGGCGGGTGGCGAAGAAGTGAACGCGATGCGCGTCAGCGGGGCCGGCGAGGCGGCCGTCGGCCGCCCGGTGCTGGTGCTGGGCATCGGCAACCTGCTGTGGGCCGACGAGGGTTTCGGGGTGCGCGCCGCCGAGGCGCTGCACGCGCGCTGGCGCTTGCCGCGGCGCGTCTCGGTCGTCGACGGTGGGACGCAGGGGCTGGCGCTGCTCGATCTGGTGTGTGCGGCCGAAGACCTGCTGGTGTTCGACAGCGTCGACTTCGGCCTGCCGGCGGGCACGCTGCAGGTGCTGCGCGACGCTGCGGTGCCGGCCTGGTCCGATCGTGCGTTCAGCCTGCACCAGGCGAGCTTCCAGGAGCTGCTGTGGCTGGCGCGCTGGCGCGACCGCTTCCCGCGCCGGCTGACGCTGATCGGCGTGCAGCCGCAGACGATCGACGATCTCGGTGGCAGCCTGACCCCGGCGGTGCGCGCGCGCATCGACGAGGCGGTCGCGCTCGCGGTGCGCGAGCTCGGCGCATGGGACATCGCCGCCCTGCCGCGCTCGCGGCCGCCCGGCCGGGCGCTGGCCGCCGACGCGCTGTCGCTGGCGCGCTATGAATCGGGCCGCCCGTCGGCCGACGCCGCCTGCCGCATCGGCGACGCCCGATTCCTGGCGCGCAGGAGCGGCTGATGTGCATCGGTGTGCCGCTGTGCGTGACCGACGCCGCGCTTGCCGGCGGGCGCTTGGCCTGGTGCAGCGGCGACGACGGCACGCGCGAGCAGGTCGACATGGCGCTGGTCGATGCCCAGCCCGCGGGCACCTGGGTGCTGGTGTTTCGCGGCGCGGCGCGGCAGGTGCTGAGCGAAGTCGAGGCGGCGCGGGTGCGCGCCGCGCGTGCCGCGCTCGCCGCGGCGCTGGCAGGCGTCGGCGACCTCGACGCCTTCTTCGCCGACCTGGTGGGGCGCGAGCCCGAACTGCCGGCGCACCTGCGGGCGGCCCCGCGTGGGGCGATGTCATGAGCCCCCGCCCGACCGCTTCGAAGGGGGCTCGCACCGTAGTGCGAAGCACGGAGGTTGCCTTATGAGCGCCCCCAGGGCCGGGCCCGCCCGGCCCGCCCCCCGCGGGGGTTCAAGCAAAGTGGCAGAGCCACATTTGCTTGAGAGCGCTGCGTCCGACGCGATCGAACATCTGCACCCGTTGCTGCAGCGGTTGCTGCAAACCACCGGCGCGGCGCTGCTCGATGCCGACACGCTCGACCCCTGGCTGGCTCGGCCGGGCACCGCGATGCTGGTGTTCGCCGACGAGCCCGATCGCCAGAAGGAGACCCTCGACCTGGCGGTCATCGTGCCGGAGTTGCACGCCGCGCGCCGCGGTGCCTTCCGCGTCGCGCTGTTGCTGCCGGCCTTGGCGCGCGGCGTCGCGCCGCGCTATGGCTTCGCGCGCTGGCCTGCCTTCGTGTTGCTGCGCGACGGCCGCTACCTGGGCGCGGTCGACGGCCTGCGCGACTGGGGCGCCTACCTCGACGCGCTCGACGCGCTGCTGGCGGCGCAGCCGACGCGGCCGCCGTCGGTCGGCATCGCGGTGCGTGCCGCGCAAGCGGCGCCACCTTGCCATTGAGGCCGCCATGCGACCGTTCCCCGTTCCTGTCCGCGCTGCGACGGCAACCGACGACGAGTCGCTGCTCGTGATGCCGATGCCTCGCGAGATGTCGACCTTCGAGATGCCGCGCGCGCCCGAGCCCGGCCCGGGGCGCGACGTGGACGGTGCACGGGCCGTGCTCGGCGACTTCGTCGCCCGGCTCGACGCCTGGGCCGACGGCGCTGCCGGCGCGCCGGCTGTCGAGCTGATCGGGCTGCCGGTCGACACCCTGCGGGTGCTGAACGAGACGCTCGGCGAGGGCGAGGTCGCAGCCGTCGTCGACGGCGAGCCCAAGGTGCGGCTGCAGGAAACCGTGTTCGCCGGTGTCTGGCGCGAGCAGCGCGTGGCGCCCGACGGCACGCTGGCGAGCGACATCCTGCGCGCGGCACCGGTGCCGCCGGTGGTCGCCGAACGCGCCACCACCACCGCGGCGCCCGCGTTGCGCACGATCGCCGACGAGGCAGGCTCGTGGCCCGACGGCGTGATGAACCTGCCGTCGCTGCTGCACGAGCTGCGCGACGCGATCGACCGCAGCGGCCCCGGCGTGCCGGCGCACGTGATCAACCTGACGCTGCTGCCCCTGTCGAGCGCCGACGCGGCGCTGCTCGATGCGCTGCTCGAAGGCGGCTCGGTCGTGATCCTGTCGCGCGGCTTCGGCAACTGCCGCATCAGCAGCACGGCGGTGCGCAGCGTCTGGCGCGTGCAGTACTTCAACACCATGCAGACGCTGATCCTCAACACGATCGAAGTCGTCGACGTGCCCGCCGTCGCGCTGGCCGCGCGCGAGGATCTCGACGAAACCCGCTCGCGGCTCGCCGCGCTGGTGCGCTGGATGGACGAGCGCGCGGTGGACACCACCCCTGCGGCCGCCGGCGCGGCCATCGCACCCGACGCGCGGCTCGAATGCGGCGTCTGCTGGACCGTGTACGACCCGGCGCAGGGCGACCCGGTGTGGCAGATCCCGCCGGGCACGCCGTTCGACGCGCTGCCGCCGCACTGGACGTGCCCCACCTGCGCCGCCGAGAAGAGCCGCTTTCTGCTGCTCGGCGGCGATTAGGGCCGACCATGTCACTCGAAGGCGCACTGCACATCGGCCTGCGTCTGCACGGCGGGCGCATCGCCGGCGTCCACGTGCGATCGACCCGGCCCGACGTCGCGCGCGCACTGCTCGCCGGACGCACGCGCGCGGAGCTGGCTGCCACGGTGCCGCAACTGTTCGCCATCTGTACGCGCTCGCAGGCAGTGGCGTGCGATCTGGCTTGTGCCGCCGCCGCCGGCGAGGCGCTGGCGAGCGAGCGCCTGCAGCGCTGCGCGGCGGCGGTGGCGACCGAGCAGGTGCGCGAATGCGCGTGGCGCACGCTGCTGGCGTGGCCGCAGGCGATCGACGAGGCGGCGACGCCCGACTCGGTGGCCGCGGCGCGGCTGGCGCGCCACTTCGGCCCCGACTCCAACGGTGGCGGCGACGCGATCGCGCGCGCCGCCTTCGGCTGCAGCGCCGGCGATTGGCTGACGATGCAGACCCTGCCCGATCTCGACCGCTGGATCGATGCCGGCGCGACGGCGGCCGCGCGCTTCGTTCGCGAGGTGCGCGACGAGGATGCCGCGCGCGAGTGCGCCGAGCCGATCGACGCGACGGGCTGGCTCGCCGCCGCCGACGACACCGCGGCGCTCGCCGACCTGTCGACCGCGTGCGACGACGATCCGACCTTCGCCCGCCATCCGCGCTGGCGCGGCCTCCCCGCCGAAACCGGCGCGCTGGCGCGCCAGCGCGACGTGCCGCTGGTCGCCGCCTTGCTCGCACGATCGCACACGCGTGTGCCGGCGCGCTTCGTCGCCCGCTTGCGCGAGCTCGCCCTGTGGCTCGACGGCCGCGGCGAAGCCCAGCTCGGCGCCCAGGCGCTGCCCGCTGGTGGCGGCATCGGCTGGGTCGAGAACGCGCGCGGGCTGCTGGCGCACTGCGTGCGCATGTCCGGCGAGCGCGCGAGCGCCTATGCGCTGATCACGCCGACCGACTGGAACTTCCACCCGGCCGGCGCGCTAGACCAGGCGCTCGCCGGTGCCGCGGTGGCCGACGCGCAGGCCGCGCGGCGCCTGGCCGCGCGGGTGGCCGACTCGCTCGACCCTTGCGTGACCTACCGGGTCGAGGTCGACGGTGCATGAGATGGCATTGGCCGAAGGCGTGTGCACGATCGTCGACGAGGCCGCGCGCGCGCATCGCGCGCGCCGCGTCAGCGTCGTGCGGCTCGAAGTCGGCGCGCTGGCGCAGGTCGAGGCCGCGGCGCTGCGCTTCGCGTTCGATGTCGTCAAGCGCGGCTCGCTGGCCGACGACGCGCGGCTGGAGATCGTGTCGACCGCAGGCAGCGCCTGGTGCCTGTGCTGCTCGCGCGCGGTGCCGCTCGCGCGGCGCGGCGACGCCTGCCCCTGCTGCGGCAGCCACCAGCTCCAGGTCAACGGCGGCGAGGAATTGCGCGTGCTGGACATCGAGATCGACTCAGCGGGAGACCCACCATGTGCCTGACCTGTGGCTGCGCCGACGCGGCGGCGACGATCGAGGATGCGCCGCACCTGCACCGCCATGCCGACGGCACGGTGCACAGCCACGCGCACGGACACCACCCAGGGCACGACCACCAGCGGCTGCACCACGGTGCCGCCGCGGCAGCAAGCCCCGGCCAGGCGCGGCTGGTGCAGATCGAGCGCGACATCCTGTCGGCCAACGACGCGATCGCGCGCCGCAACCGCAACGCGCTGGCCGCGCGCGGCATCTTCGCGCTCAACCTGGTGTCGAGCCCCGGCTCGGGCAAGACGTCGCTGCTGGTCGAGACGATCGCGCGGCTGGCCGGCCGCATCGGCGTCGCGGTGATCGAGGGCGACCAGCAGACCTCGTTCGACGCCGATCGCATCCGCGCCACCGGTGCGCCGGCGCTGCAGATCAACACCGGCAAGGGCTGCCACCTCGACGCCGCGATGATCGAGACGGCGCTGCAGCGGCTGGCGCCCGCGCCGGGCTCGGTGCTGATGATCGAGAACGTCGGCAACCTGGTGTGTCCCGCGGGGTTCGACCTCGGCGAGGCGCACAAGGTGGTGGTGCTGTCGACCACCGAAGGCGAGGACAAGCCGCTGAAGTACCCCGACATGTTCCACGCCGCATCGTTGATGCTGCTGAACAAGGTCGACCTGCTGCCGCACCTGCGTTTCGACGTCGCGCGCTGCATCGACCATGCGCGCCGCGTCAATCCGGGCATCGAGGTGATGCTGGTGTCGGCGGTCTCGGGCGTCGGGCTCGACGCATGGCTCGACTGGATCGAAGAGGGCGCCCGCGCTGCGCAGCGCGCCTGCAGCGGGCTCGCGCGCGCGTGCTGAAGCCCGGGAGCCGTCGCATGCTGACCCGCGTCCGGCCGACGATCGCCCACCGCGCGATCCGTGTGCGCGGCACCGTGCAAGGCGTCGGCTTCCGGCCGTTCGTCTACCGGCTGGCGAGCGAACTGCAGCTCGGCGGCTGGGTGTGCAACGACGCCGACGGGGTGACGATCGAGGCCCATGGCCCGGCCGACACGCTGGCCCGCTTCGAGCAACGCCTGTCGAGCGACGCGCCGCCGCTGGCGCGCGTCGAGGCGCTGACCGTGCGCGACACCGACGCCACGGGGCCCGGCGATGCGGCAGCCCGCTTCTGCATCCTGCCCAGCAGGCCCGGACGCGTCGGCACCTCTGTGCCGGTGGACACCGCCAGCTGCGACGACTGCCTCGCCGAGCTGTTCGACCCCGGCAACCGGCGCTACCGCCACGCATTCATCAACTGCACGCAGTGCGGGCCGCGCTACACGCTGACGCGCGCGCTGCCGTACGACCGCGCGCAGACCAGCATGCGCGGCTTCGCGCAGTGTCCGCAGTGCCTGCGCGAGTACACCGAGCCGCTCGACCGCCGCTTCCACGCCGAGCCCAACGCGTGCCCGGCGTGCGGGCCGACGCTGACGCTGGTCGATCCCCGCCGCCGCGCGCTCGCCGGCGAGCCGATCGCCACCGCCCTGCGGCTGCTGCGCGACGGCGCCATCATCGCCATCAAGGGGCTCGGTGGCTTCCACCTCGCCTGCGATGCGCGCAACGGCGAGGCCGTCGCCAGGCTGCGCGCGCGCAAGCACCGCGACGAGAAGCCGTTCGCGCTGATGGTCGCCAACGTCGAATCGGCACTGCACTGGGTGCTGGCAGCGCCCGACGAATGCGCGCTGCTGCGCTCGCCCGAGCGGCCGATCGTGCTGCTGCCGATGCGCGGCGACGCGCGGCTGGCCGGCGTCGCACCGGGGCTGTCGACGCTCGGCCTGATGCTGCCGGGCACACCGATCCAGCACCTGTTGTTCCACGAGGCCGCCGGCCGGCCGGCGGGGCTCGCGTGGTTGCACGAACCGCACGATCTGGTGCTGGTGATGACCAGCGCCAACCCGGGAGGCGAGCCGCTGGCGATCGGCAACGACGAGGCGCTGCGGCGACTCGACGGCATCGCCGACGCGCTGCTGCTGCACGATCGCGACATCGTCGCGCGCTGCGACGACAGCGTGCTGCGCCCGGTCGCCGCCGGCGCTGCGCAGTTCGTCCGCCGCGCACGCGGCTACGCGCCGCGGGCCGTGAAGCTGCCGCGCGCCGGGCCTGCGGTGCTGGCCACC
>DASURM010000242.1:0-2437 GCA_036280035.1 Burkholderiaceae bacterium
GGCGCGGCCGCCGCGGCGGCTCGCGCCACGACTGCGGTGGTCGGCGGCCGCTGCCACAGCGCCGCGGCCAGGCCCATCGCCAAGGTCGCGACGCCGAACACCACCGCCGCGGCGCCGCGGTGGCGCGCGAGCCACTTGGCGGCGCGGTAGCGCACCGAGTGCGACACCGCCGGCACGGCCTGGCCCGACAAGTGCAAGCGCAGGGTCGGCGAGATCGTCGGCGCGCAGATCGTCCAGATCCCAGACGCCTTCGTGCGGGCGCGCGCCGAAGCGACGTTTCGAGTCTTCATGGGCTCGCTGCTGGCGGTGCTGCTGGGCGTGGCGTTGACCCTCAACGGCCTGCTGTGGCGGACCTTCAGCGGGCGCAGCCGCGACGAGATCGGCAAGCTGGCGCATGCGCTGTCGCGCATGCGGCGCAGCCTGGTGCAGGCGATGAGCATGCTGGAAACCTGAAGCGGGTGCGGGCGGCCACGCCGCCGGCATCCAAGTAGGCGTCGCTTGGGCGTTGTGCGACGATCGCGGCTTCGCATCCTTTCGCGCCGCTTATGCTCAAGGGCCTCGTCATCGGCATTGTCGTGCTCGCCGCGTTGATCGCCGGCTACTTCGCGATCGTGCTCAACTGGAACTACTCGAGCGGCGAGCGCGCCGGCTGGGTGCAGCAGTTCTCCCACCGCGGCTGGCTGTGCAAGACCTGGGAGGGCGAGCTGGCCCTGGTGTCGCTGCCGGGCAGCACGGTCGAGAAGTTCCACTTCACCGTGCGCGACGACGCGGTGGCCGCGCAAATCAACAAGGCGATGGGCCACCGCGTCACGCTGCACTACGAGCAGAAGGTCGGCCTGCCCACCAGTTGCTTCGGCGAGACGCGCTTCTACGTCGACGGCGTCACCGCGATGACCGAAGTGCCGCTGGGGCCCGGCGTCGTGCTGCCGACCGGCCCGGCCTCGGCGGCGGCCCCTGCGGCGCCGGTTGCGCCGGCAGCATCGATGGCGCCGGTCGCACCGGCCGCGCCAGCGGCGTCGCGCTGAAGTCGTCGGCGCCCTGCTTGCCGGCCGCACGGAAGAAGGACTGAACGATGCATTCGACGTGGCGTGACGACGACGAGCTGTTCGCGCTGATGCGCAAGCAGCTTTTCCCCGCAGTGGTGGGCGACATCCTCGACAAGATGGGCTTCCTGCACCAGTTCCTGGCGCCGCAGATCCGGCCGCTGAAGCCCGAGATGGTGGTGATCGGCCGCGCGATGCCGGTGCTCGAGGCCAACGCCTTCGCCGCCACCGAGCCCGATGGGCACAGCGAGCTGTCGCGCAAGCCGTTCGGCCTGCTGTTCGAGGCGCTCGACGACCTGTTGCGCCACGAGGTCTATGTGGCCACCGGCTGCGCGCCGGAGTTCGCGCTGTGGGGCGGGCTGATGACCACGCGCGCCATGCACCTGAAGGCCGCCGGCGCTGTGCTCGACGGCTATTCGCGCGACACACCCGAGGTGCTCGAATCGGGCCTGCCGGTGTTCAGTTACGGCGGCTACGCGCAGGACCAGGGGCCGCGCGGCAAGGTGGTCGACTGGCGAGTCGGCATCGAGTGCCACGGCGTGCGCATCGCGCCGGGCGATATCGTGTTCGGCGACCTCGACGGCGTGCTGGTGATCCCGCGCGCGGCCGAGGACGAGGCGATCCGCCGCGCGCTCGAGAAGGCCAGCACCGAGAACCGCGTGCGCGACGCGATTCGCGGCGGCATGAGCACGGTCGAGGCGTTCAAGACCTTCGGCGTGATGTGATGGCGGCGCCAGGCGGCGAGCGCACGCTGGTGTTCGTGTTCGGCACGCTGAAGGACGGCTTCCCGAACTTCGCGGTCAACCGCGGCCGGCGCGTCGGCGGCGCGTATCGCACGCTCGATCGCCTGCCGTTGTTGCTGGTGGGCGAGCGCCACGTGCCGTGGTTGCTCGATGTGCCCGGCGAGGGTGAGCGCGTCGCCGGCGAGGTATACGAGGTCGACGCGGCCGCGCTGGCGGCGATGGACGAACTCGAAGGCGTCGGCCGGCCCGACGGCTACCACCGCAAGGCGATCGGCGTGCGCGCGAACGACGGCGACGCCGAGCTGCAGGTGCAGATCTACCTCAGGCACGTGCACCAACTTGATCGCGCCCAGGTGCGGCAGGGGCCGCTGGCCGAGTACACGCTCGCGCACGCGGCGCTGTACCGCAAGCGGCGAGCAGGCGTACTGAGCTACACGATCACACGCGTCAGCCACTCGGCCACCAGCGCCGGCTTCGGTCTGCCTTCGATCTCGACGCTGACCTCGTAGACGAGCTGGCGCTGCGTGGCGTCGATCGCCTCGGCCGCCTTCAGCACGAAGTGCGCGCGCACGCGCGAGCCCACCGGCACCGGCTCCACGAAGCGCAGCCGGTTGAAGCCGTAGTTCAGCGGGAAGCGCACGCCCTCGATCG
>DASURM010000243.1:0-4338 GCA_036280035.1 Burkholderiaceae bacterium
AGAAGCACCCGAAGCACGTGGCGCTGCTGATCGACCGCGACGGCCAGCGCATCTTCGTGCCGGTGGACCTCGGTTGAGCGATCCCGGCACAAGCCCAACGCGGCGCATTCGAACAACGATCGCGCCGCCTGTCTTCCACGATGAAAGGAACATCATGAACAAGCGAACCCTGATCGCACTGGCCGCGTGCGCGGCCGCGCTCGGCTGCACGGCGGCGCGTGCCGACACGATGCAGGCCGAACTCAACCACCATGCGGCGCAGACGCAGCGCGTCGCCGCGGCCGAGGCCCGCGGTCGCCTGAGCCCGACCAACGACGCCGCGGTGTACAAGCAGGAGGCGGTGGTCGACCGCGTCGCCGCCGATGCGCTGGCGGCGAACAACGTCGCGTCGCGGCGCCAGCTCCAGTACGCCGAGCGCGACCTCGATCGCGCCATCAGCCGCGCCGAGCACGCCAGCTCGCTCGACCGCATGCACGCGCAGGTCGCCGACACGCGCGAGGCCCAGCAGCAGCGCTGGATCGCCAACGAAGTCCGCCACGGCAAGCTCGACCGCAGCGAGGCGGCCGCGCTCGAGCGCGACCAGGCGGCGATCGTGAGCCACCAGGCCTCACTCGAGAAGCGTGGCCACGAGAGCGTCGACCAGGCGCTGCAGATGCAGCACCGGCAGGACGAGCAGGACTGGGCGATCCGCACCGCCCACCCGATGGCGTGAGGTGAAGGCTCAGCGCGCGGCGTTGCCGCGCGCGCGCAACCGCAAGCCCGCGAGATCGGGCGCCGGTATGCGCGGCAGCGTGGTGCCCGCAACCTCGCCGAAGCGGCGGCCGGCGTTCCAGTCGGCCGCCGCGGCTTCGATCTCGGCCTGCGTGCGCGCGACGAAGTTCCACCACACCAGCAGCGGCTCGGCCAACGGCACGCCGCCGATCAGCAACAGTTGCGCCGCCGCGTCGCACGCCAGCTCGCAGTGCTCGCGCCCCGGCGCCGCAACCCACAGCGTGCCGGGCTCGATCGCCTGCGCGTCGACGTGCGCGCTGCCGCGCAGGCACAGCAGCGCATGCTCGAACGCGGGGTCGAGCGCGATGCGCGTGCGCGCCGCGCTGTCGCTCACCAGGTCGATGCCCACCAGCGGCGAGTGCAACGCCACCGGCGAGTGCAGGCCGAACACCGCACCGGCGAGCACGGTGGCGCGAAACCCGTCGAGCTTCGTCACCGGCAGCTTCGGGTAGTGCGTGAACGCCGGCTCGCCATGGCGCTGCGCGTCTGGCAGCGCGATCCATAGCTGCGCGGCGTGCACCGCGCCGCCATCGCCGACCGACTCCTCGCTGTGCGCGATGCCGCGGCCCGCGCTCATCAGATTCACCTCGCCGGGGCGGATCATCTGCCGATTGCCGAGGCTATCGCAATGCAGCACCTCGCCCTCGATCATCCAGGTGAAGGTCTGCAGGCCGATGTGCGGGTGCGGCCCGACGCGCATGCCCGCGCCCGGCGGATAGCGCAGCGGCCCGGCGTGATCGAGGAAACACCAGGCGCCCACCGTGCGGCGCTGCGCGCTGGGCAACGCGCGCGCGATCGATAGCCCGCCGCCGAGTTCGGCGCGCCGCGCCGCCACACGCTGCCAATCTCCAGGGTCGATTGCGTTCGTGGCCTCGCCGGGCACAGCCATCGTTTTCTCCTGCGCGCCATTGTGCGCCGGGCGATCGCGCGCGGTGGTCCCGGGCCACCTGTTAAATTGGGAGCGGGCGCCTCGTCGGCCGGCGCAGGAGACCACCGTGAAGTCGACCGCCACACCCGGCGCCGCCGGTTTCGCCGCATCGCTCGCAGTGGCGCTGGCACTGGGCGGCTGCGCGGGTTCGCCGCTGGTGCCGTTTTCCACCGATGGGCCGCCGCTCGTGCTGGCCGCGGCGGCCGAGGCCGGCGTGCACGACCAGCGCGGTCGCTTCCGCGAGATCTACTGCGCGGTGCTGCAGGCGCGCGCCAACGAAGTGCCCGACCATCGGCCGTGCGACGACGCGTTGACGCGCCTGGGCAGCGAGCCGCCGGGCAGCGGGCAGCCGGTGCCGCTGGGTGCGTCGAGTCGCCACCTGGTCGCGGCGCTGGTGCCGGGCATCGGCTACGACTGTTTCGCCAAGTGGCTGCAAACGCCGGGCACGGCGGCCGAGCACGTGCGCAAGTACGGCTACGACCAGCGCATGCTGAAGGTCGACGCGCTGTCCAGCTCGGGCCATAACGCGCGCCAGATTCGCGACGCCGTGATGGCGATGGACCTCGGCCCCGGCCCGGCGCGGCTGGTGCTGGTGGGCTATTCGAAGGGCGCGCCCGACGTGCTGCAGGCGATCGTCGACCATCCGGAGATCCTGCCGCGCGTCGCCGCGGTTGTCAGCGTGGCTGGTGCGGTGGGCGGCTCGCCGCTGGCCAACGAGGCCGAGCAGTACCAGGCCGATCTGCTGCGCCACTTCCCGGGCGCGGCCTGCGAGCCCGGCGACGGCGGCGCGGTCGAGAGCCTGCGCCCCGCCGTGCGCCGCGCCTGGCTGGCGCAGCATCGGCTGCCCGCGGGCGTGCCGATGTACTCGGTGGTGACCCTGCCGCAGCCCGAGCGCATCTCGTCGATCCTGCGCCGCAGCGCCGCCAAGCTGTCGATGATCGACGGCCGCAACGACAGCCAGCTGATCTTCTACGACGCGGTGATTCCGGGGTCGACCCTGGTCGGCTACCTCAACGCCGACCACTGGGCGGCGGCGGTGCCGATCGCGCGCACGCACGACACGATCGGGTCGCTGTTCGTGACGCAGAACGCCTACCCGCGAGAGGCGCTGTCGGAAGCCGTGCTGCGCTTCGTCGAAGAGGACCTCGCTGCGCGTGGCAAGTAGCCGCGCGCCCGATGATTGCTGCGCTGTACGACTCGCCGCTGGCCGCACAGCGATTCATCCGTTCGGCGTTGGAGACCCCGCCTATCATGAAGTCATCACGATCCGTTGTCCTTGCGCTGGCGCTGGGCGCGCTGTGCTCCTTCGCGGCGGTGACGCCCGCCCGTGCCTGGGTCTACCCCGAGCACCGCGACATCGCCGTGCTGGCCGTCGAGCAGCTCGACCCGCAGCGCAAGGCCGTGTTCGACCGCATCTGGCAGGACGCCCGCAGCGGGCACGAGCAGCGCATGTGCGAGCAGGCCGCCGACGCCGGGCAGGGGCTCGCCCCCGCCTGCATCGACTGGGCGGCGTTGCCGGCGATCGCCGGCGACCACTCGTGCTCGAGCAAGCAGATGCTCGACACCGCGCTCGACACCAACTGGATTCTCCAGGTCGCCGACGTCGCGGCGCAGCTCAAGCTCGACCTCGGCCGGATCGCGGTCACCGCGCGGCCCGAGATCGATCTCCGCAACCAGGGCGTCATCGACGATATCCGGCGCGTGATCGAGGACGAGGCGCTGCGCGCCGAGCGACAGAACGCGCTGCGCACCTCGGACACGCGGCTGCAGCGCGCCGACCCCGAGTACGCGACCCGCGCCGGGTCGAACAACGCGCACTTCCTGCTGCCCCGGCCGCGCACGGACATCACGCCCAGGGAGTACGCCGAGCTCACGTTGCGCCCCGGCTCCGAGATCAGCGCCGTGGGCGTCTACACCTGGTTCCATCTGAGCGCATTGCAAAAGGCCACTCGGCTGGCCACCGAGTCGCTCGCGCCGGCACACCGCCAAGCGCTGTCGCGGGCCATGCTGGCCGACGAGGCGTTCGCGCTGCACTTCCTCGAAGACACCTTCGCTGCCGGTCACGTTGCCGGGACCTGGGGCGACGTCTCGCAACGCAAGGGCACGCACGACTATTACAACGCAGCCGGGCTCGAGGTCTTCACCTGGAAGGGCAGCAACGAATCGATGGTGCTGATGGGCGACGCCCACATGCGGCCCGAGGATGCGCAGCGCGCGGCGGTGGTGGTGCGCACCAGCCTGCAGCAGGTGATCGACCACGCGAGCGGGCGCGGCCTTGCCACGGGCGTTCCCCACACCGCAGCGCCCGCAGAGCCCGACGCGTTCGACGTCTGCAAGAACAACAACTTCCCGCGTCGCGATCAGGGCCTGCGCGCGACGCCGGAGGCCCTGGCGCAGTTGGCCGAGACGCTCGGGCCGACCCCCGTGCCGGGTCTCGGCCCGGGGCTCGGCTCGATGCCGCGCTTTCGCGCCGAGGTCGGGCCGTTCATCGGTTTCGTCGGCTCCGGAGACATCCGCACGGTCAGCGGCGGATACGACCCTTCGGTCACCGACAACGGCCTCATCGCCGGCGCCGACCTATCGCTGCGTGCAGGCCTGGGCCTGGACGGCGTGATCGGCGAGGCGGGCGACGGGCTGGT
>DASURM010000244.1:0-5822 GCA_036280035.1 Burkholderiaceae bacterium
GATCAGGCAGGCAACATCGATGCTTGCCGCCTGCTGCGCCGCCCAGGCGAGGTTGGCCTGGTAGGTCGCGAGCAGCCGCGCCCGCTCGGTACCCGCCGGCGCCAACCCCGCCATCACGTGCACGCGCCGGCAGCGCAGCGCCTGGGCGTACTGCAGCGCGGTGTCGATCGAGCGGCGAAACTCGTCTTCGTGGCCGGGCAGCGCGGCCAGGCCCTTCTCGCCGCGCTCCCAGTCGCCCGGCGGGCCGTTGAACAGCACCTGCTGCAGGCCGTGGTCGGCCAGCCGCGCGGCGAGCTGCGGCGCCTCGTGGGCGTAGGGGAACAGGAACTCGACGGCCTCGAAGTCGTCGGCCGCCGCCGCGGCAAAGCGGTCGAGGAAAGCGTGCTCCGGGTAGAGCATGCTGAGGTTGGCAGCAAAGCGCGGCATCGGCCCGGCTCTTCCGCTCGGCTGCGGCTCAGTCGACGCTGGCGCCGAGCCGGTCGGCAAGGTCGAGCAGGTCGCGAGCCGCGATGTCCACCGGCACGCTCGGAGCGTGCTCGCCGCGCCCGGGGCCCTTCTCGTCGGGCCGCGCGACGTGCGCGGTGCGCAGGCCGGCGCGTGCGGCGGCAGCCAGGTCGGACGAGTGCGCGGCGACCATCAGCACCTCGCCCGGCTCGCAGTCGAACGCCGCGGCAGCCGACTGGTAGACCACCGCCTTGGGTTTGTAGTCGCGTGCGAACTCGGCGCCGAGGATCGCGTCCCACGACAGGCCGTTGCGCCGCGCGAGGTCGACCATCAGCGAGACGTTGCCGTTGGAGCACGGCGCGATGCGGTAGTGCTCGCGCAGCCGCCGCAGCCCCGGCGCCACGTCGGGCCAGGCGTCGAGCCGGTGCCACGCGAGATTGAGCTGCACCTTGGTCGCTTCGTCGAGGTCGGCGATGCCGAACTCGCTCAGCACCACCTCCAGGTTGCGCCGGTGCAGCACGTCGAGCTTGGAGAAAGGGATCGCGCCCGAGCGCACCGCTTCCATCGCCGGCTGGTACTGTGCGCGCCAGGCGTCAGCGAAGGCGAGCCAATCGACGACGGCACCGCGTGGTGCCAGCAGCGTGCGCGCCTCGCGCGCGATCGAGCCGCGCCAGTCGACCAGCGTGCCGAAGACGTCGAATACGAGTGCGCGGATGGCTTGCATGCAATGCTCCGGCAGGCCGGTCGGTGGTATGGACCGCGTTGTACCCGATCTATCGCGCCGGCGGCGTCGCGGAGCGCCAGCCCCTGCGCGGCACAATTGGCCCTGACGCTTGGCCCTGAACGCCGCCGCCGATGCCGATCACCTTCCAGTGGGACCCCGCCAAGGCGGCCACCAACCAGCGCAAGCACGGCGTCTCGTTCGAGGAGGCGGTGACGGCTTTCGCCGACCCCCTGTCGCTGACGATTGCCGATCCCGGGCACTCCACTGGTGAGGCGCGCTGCCTGCTCCTCGGGCGTGCAACCAGCGGGCACCTGCTGGTCGTGGCGCACACCGACCGGGGCGCTACCATTCGCCTCATCAGCGCCCGCCGCGCCACCCGACGCGAGCGCAAGACTTATGAAGAAGACACCTGACGACAGCGACCTGCGCCCCGAGTACGACTTCTCGCGCGGACAGCGCGGCAAGTACGCCGCGCGCCTGGCCAAGGGCAGCAACGTGGTGGTGCTTGACCGCGACGTGCAGAAGATGTTTCCCGATTCGGCCTCGGTCAACGCGGCGCTGCGCGCGCTGGCGCAGGCCGTCGCCGCCGCGAAGGGCACGCCGCCGCGCAAGACCGTAAGTCGCAAGCGCGCCGCGGCGTGACCGACGCCGCGGCAGCATTCCGCGTCGTGGTCGGCCGCTCGGCCATCGTCGCAACTCTCAGCGCCCCTTGGCCTTGCGCCACGCTGCAAAGTCGTCGCGGCTCTGCTCGTCGGTCGGCGGATACAGTCCGAGGATCGAGCGGCCCTCGTTGACCTTCTCGGTCACGAAATCCTCGAACGCGGTCATCTCGACCGCCTCGTCGGCCACTTGGTCGGCCAGGTGCGCGGGGATCACCACCACGCCCTCGCCGTCGCCGACGATCGCGTCGCCCGGCCACACCGCAACGTCGCCGCAGCCGATGGGCACGTCGATGTCGAGCGGCTGGTGAAGCGTGAGGTTGGTCGGCGCGCTCGGGCGGTTGTGGTACGCGGGAAAAGCGAGTTGCGCGATCTCGGGCGAATCGCGAAACCCGCCGTCGGTGACGATGCCGGCGACGCCGCGCTTCATCAGCCGCGTGACGAGGATCGAGCCGGCCGACGCGGCGCGCGGATTCTTGCGGCTGTCGATCACCAGCACCGCGCCCGGCGGGCAGGTTTCCACCGCCTGGCGCTGCGGGTGAGCACGGTCCTGGAACACGGTGATCGGGTTCAGGTCTTCGCGCGCGGGAATCGTGCGCAGCGTGAAGGCCTCGCCCACCATGTTGGGCGCCTTGGGGTCGCGCTGCGGGTTCACCGGCCGCACGTCCTGGATGAACTGGTTGCGCAGGCCGCGCTTGAACAGCGCGGTGCAGATCGTCGCGGTGCTCACGCGCGCGAGCTTGTCGCGGGTGGCGGGGCTCAATGCCATCGTGCTTCGCCCGCGCCTTCAGTAGATCGCCGGCTCGCCGACCGGCGCGCCGAAGCTCGTCTCGAGGAAATCGAAGTCGCAGCCTTCGTGCGCTTGCAGGATGTGGCGGCTGAAGATCCAGCCGTAGCCGCGCTCGAAGCGCGGTGCCGGCGGCTTCCATGCCGCCTTGCGGCGCGCGAGTTCATCGTCACTCACCTCGAGGTGGATGCGCCGCGCGGGCACGTCGACCGTGATGCGGTCGCCGCTCTTCACCAGCGCCAAGGGGCCG
Source organism: Burkholderiaceae bacterium (assembly GCA_036280035.1). Classification (GTDB taxonomy): domain Bacteria; phylum Pseudomonadota; class Gammaproteobacteria; order Burkholderiales; family Burkholderiaceae_C; genus JAEUPI01. The sequence continues at coordinate 2,865 of DASURM010000244.1, forward strand.
CCGACGTAGGCCTCGGGCGAGCAGTGCAGCAGGCAGCCGCCGTAGCTGGTGCCGCTCATCCGCGCGTCGCTCAGGCGCAGCATGTCGGTGACGCCTTGCTTCAGCAGCTTGGTGGGGATCGGCAGCATGCCCCACTCGGGCATGCCCGGGCCGCCCTGCGGGCCGGCGTAGCGCAGCACGAGGACGTCGTCGCCGCTGACGTCGAGGTCGGGGTCGTCGACCGCGCGCTTGAGCGCCGGGTAGTCGTCGAATACCAGCGCGCGGCCGCTGTGCTCGAGCAGCCGCGGTTCGCACGCGCTCGGCTTGATCACCACGCCGTCGGGCGCGAGGTTGCCGCGCAGCACCGCGAGCGCGCCTTCGGCGTAGATGGGTTTGTTCAACGGGCGGATCACGTCGTCGTCGAACACCTCGGCGCCGGCGATGTTGTCGCCCAGCGTGCGGCCGTTGACCGTCATCGCGCCGAGCTTGAGGTGCGGCGCGATGCGCGTCATCAGCGCGCGCATGCCGCCGGCGTAGTAGAAGTCTTCCATCAGGTACTTGTCGCCGCTGGGCCGGATGTTGGCCACCACGGGTACCTTGCGGCTCATCGCGTCGAAGTCGTCGAGGCTCACCGCCAGCCCGGCGCGGCGCGAGATCGCCACCAGATGGATGATCGCGTTGGTCGAGCAGCCTTCGGCCATTGCCACCGCGATGCCGTTGTGAAAGCTGTCGCGGCCGAGCAGCCTGGCGGGCGTGAGGTCGTCCCACACCATCTGCACGATGCGGCGGCCGCACTCGGCGCTCATGCGGATGTGGTTGGCGTCGGCCGCCGGGATCGAGCTGGCACCGGGCAGCGTGAAGCCGATCGCTTCGGCGATGCCCATCATCGTCGAGGCCGTGCCCATCGTCATGCAAGTGCCATAGCTGCGCGCGATGCCGGCCTCCATCTCGAGCCATGCGTCGTCGGAGAGGCGGCCGGCGCGGCGCTCGTCCCAGTACTTGAAGGCATCGGAGCCCGAACCCAGCGCCTGGCCGCGCCAGTTGCCGCGCAGCATCGGCCCCGCGGGCAGGTAGATGCACGGCAGGCCCATCGAGATCGCGCCCATCAGCAGGCCGGGCGTGGTCTTGTCGCAGCCGCCCATCAGCACCGCGCCGTCGACCGGGTGCGAGCGCAGCAGCTCCTCGCACTCCATCGCCAGGAAGTTGCGGTACAGCATCGTGGTCGGCTTGACGATCGGCTCGGAGAGGCTGATCGCCGGCAGCTCGAGCGGAAAGCCGCCCGCCTGCAGCACGCCGCGCTTCACGTCCTCCACCCGCGCCTTGAAGTGCGAGTGGCACTGGTTGGCGTCGCTCCAGGTGTTGACGATCGCGATCACCGGCTTGCCGGCGAACTCGGCCGTCGCGTAGCCCATCTGCAGCATGCGCGAGCGATGGCCGAACGAGCGAAAGTCGTCGGGTGCGAACCAGCGCGCGCTGCGAAGCGAGTCGGGGGTTTTCTGCGGGGTCTTGCGGTCCATCGCGCGATTGTCGTCATTCGCCGCGGCGCCGCGACGCCACCTCCACTAGGGCAAGCGCGACCCTGGCGCCACTGCAGCGGGCCCACAATGCCTGTCCGCGCGAGGACACGACTCTGAAGAACCCAACCGAGGCTTTCGTGGCACGGCTCGAGCGGTTCGCCACCGCGGTGGCAGCCGGCGACGCCGAGGGTTTCGCTGCGCTCTTCACTGCCGACGGCCGCTACGACGACGGCTTCTTCGGCATGCACCGCGGCCGTACCGAGATCGTGGCGATGCTGGATCGCTTTCACGCCGGTGGCGAGGCGTTTCGTTGGCAGTTCCTAGAGCCGCTGGCCGACGAGCGCATCGGCTACGCGCGCTACCTCTTCAGCTACCGCTCCAAGCAGCCCGAGAGCCCGGGCCGGCTGATCGTGTTCGAGGGCATGTCGCGCTTCGTGTTCGGAGGCGATGGGCTGATCGCCGACTATGCCGAGGTGTTCGACCGCGGCGTGGCCTTCGTGCGACTCGGCTACGCCGAGCCGCGCGTCGCCAAGCTGCTCGCGCGGTATGCGCAACCGAACGAGCGGGTGCGCGATCATCTGACCTGGCGCGAGCGCGCCGGCGGGTGAGCCTTCGAGCGCCGCCCGCCGTGGCGGGGTCAAACCGAACGCCGAAACCGAATCGCGCTCGGGCCCGCGCCAACCTCGAATGAGTACAGCCTTCCCGGGTAGCTTGAATTCCGCGGGGGCGTACCGGCCGCCCGCGCCTCACCCGCGCGGCGCAAGACGCCGCAGCAGCGCCGCGTCGAGCCGCGGGTGCGCCTGCCACGCGGCGACGAAATCGCGCTCGCTGCGCGCGGCCTTGACGCGCGCCAGCTCGAGCAGCGCGCGGCGTTCGGTCGGCTGCCAGCGCTGCGGCGCCAGCAGCAGCACCAGCGGCGCCAGGCGACGCAACGCCTCGCGTGCAGCGGCATTCGGCAGCGCCCGCGGCGACGTTGCGCCGCACAGCCGCAGCAGCTCGGCCGCTGCTTCGTCCACGCCGCGCTCGCGATCCGACCCTGCACGCGCGGTCAGCGCGGCGCCGACCGCGTCGCCTACAGCAGCCAGCGTGACGAGTGGTCGCGGCGCTGCGGGGTCGAGGTCGAAGAACAGGTGCCGCCGCGCCAGTTGCCGCAGCACCGCGGGCGACGTGCGGTGGCCGGGTCGCCGCTGTAGGCGCGCGCGTTCGCGCGCCGCCAGCGCGCGCGTGCCCGCGTCGCGCGGCGCGAAGCCGAGCTTGGCATAGAACCACCAGGCGCCGGATTCGATCGCCTCGTCGTTGTCGGCGCCGAGCTGGTACGGCTCGAGCGTGAACGACGTGCAGCCGAACAACGCGCGCAGCGCCGCGAGCCAGCGCGCGAAGGTGCGCGCGGCCTCGGCGCCACGAAAGCTGTCGAAGGTGTTGAACGACAGTGCGGCACTCGTGCCGAGCACGTCGGCCTGGC
>DASURM010000245.1:0-12168 GCA_036280035.1 Burkholderiaceae bacterium
TGTGGGATATCGAACAGGCGCTCGCCAAGGCGAGCGCATAGCGATCAGGCGCTCGCCAAGGCGAGCGCATAGCGATCAGGCACTCGCCAAGGCGAGCGCGTAGCGACCAGGCTCGCCAAAGGCGAGGGTTCGAGGAGAAGCACATGTTCGCAGCCGATCTGATGAAGGGCCAGCGCATCCTGGTGACCGGCGGCGGCACCGGGCTGGGCAAGGCGATGGCCGAGGGCTTTCTCGCGCTGGGTGCCGATGTGGCGATCTGCGGCCGGCGCAAGACGGTGTGCGACGACACGGCCGACGACTGGCGCAAGCGCTTTCCCGAGCGCCGCGTCGACACCTTCGGCGTCGACATCCGAGTCGCGCCCGCGGTCGACGAGATGGTGCAGGCGCTGTTCGATGGCGGCGGCCTGAGCGGCCTGGTCAACAACGCCGCGGACAACTTCATCGCGCCGACCGAGAGTTTGTCGGCGCGCGCGTTCGACGCCGTCGCGGGCATCGTGTTCCACGGCAGCTTCTACGTCACGCACGCGGTGGGCCGGCGCTGGGTCGAGCAGGCCAAGGCCGGGCGTTGGCAGCCCGGCCAGCCGTACCGCAGCGTGATGAGCATCATCACCACCTGGGTCGACAACGGCAGCCCCTACGTCGTGCCGTCGGCGATGAGCAAGGCGGGCCTCGACGTGATGACCAAGTCGCTCGCGGTGGAGTGGGCGCGCTACGGCATTCGGCTGAACGCGGTGGGCCCGGGCGAGATCCCCACCGAGGGCATGAGCAAGCGGCTGAACCCCGGCGAGGAACCGGGCGCGCGCAGCAAGGAGCGCAACCCGATGGCGCGCCCCGGCACGTACGAGGAGCTGCAACACCTGGCCACCTTCCTGATGGCGCCGGGGCAGTGCGACTGGCTGACCGGCCAGAGCATCATGATGGACGGCGGCAGCGCGCTGGCCAGCGGCGGCAACTTCTACGAGCTGCGCAACTGGAGCGACGCGCAGTGGCGCGAGGCGCGCGAGCGCATCGAGGCGCAGAACGTCAAAGACCGAGCGGGACGCTGAACCCGACCTGCGTCGGGTTCAGCGTCAGCGAGGGCCCAGGCCCGTCCTGGTCCTGGCTTCGAGCCGGACGGTGATGCCGCAGCGCTCAGTGCGCTGCCTTGACCATCGCCACCGCGCGCGAGCACGCCACCACGGCGGGCATGGCGGCGAACTCGTATCGTGAATCGAGCGCGACGTCCATCGGCGGCGACACGGGCTCGTCGCTTTGCACGACGAACGTGCCGCCGACGAACTTGAGCATCGTGGTGTGCGAGTGGACGAGCTGGATCGGCGCGCCGGTCTTGGGCGAGCATAGCGCGTCGAAGCGTGCCACCGCCATCTCGGGTGGTGCCAGCGCGGTGTTGACGGCGAGGAGCTGATAGCCCACCGATACCACGCCCTGCGGCAGCGCCTTGGCCGACGAAAGCCGCACGTGTGCCTCGCCGTCGGCGCGCTTCCACACCGGCAGCAGTTCGTCGTCGGTCGACGCGGCCGCCGGCCCGAGCAGACTCAGCAGAGTCAAAGGGAGGAGCAGCGGGAGGAGCGTCGGGGCAGGTTTGCGCATGTGTCGAAGGCTAGCCTGCGCGGCCGCGCCAGTGTGCAGGATTGACACCCTCGATCGGGTGCCGCGCCCGCCTGACCCGCTCGGTCGGGTGAACGCCGCGCGGCGGGCCGGCCGCGCGGCGGTTGGCCTCACTTGCTGCTCGGGTCGTACACCTTGCCGAACAGCACCCAGGTCTTGCCGTCGAAGCGCGCGAGTTGTTCGCGCTGGATCGGGTAGTAGTCGGTCGGGCTGGTCTTGACGTTGACGCCCGGCAGCAGCATCGGCAGCGACATGTCGAGGTTGGCGGCCTGCTTCATCACGTTGTCGCGCGTCAGGTTGTCGCCGCATTGCTTCAGCACCTGCGTCAGACCCTGTGCGACGGTGTAGCCGTAGACGTTGAATCCGTCGATGAGGTTGCCGCCGGGGTAGTACTTCTCCATCCAGGCCTTCCAGTCGAGGTAGCCCTTGTCGTTGGCCCACTGCGGGTCGGTGGGGTCCTTCAGGTACGCCGTGGTGATCAGCCCGACCGAGTTCTCGAGGCCCGCCGGCTTCAGCACCGCCCCTACCGAAGACGACACGTTGTTCAGGTAGTGCGTCGGCTTCCAGCCGATCTCGGCGGCCTTCTTGATCGCCTGCGCCGCGAACTTCGGCGTCGAGATGTTGAAGAAGGTGTCGGCACCTGCGGACTTCATCGTCACGATCTGGCTGTCGACCGTGGGGTCGGTGACCTCGTAGCTGGCTTTCGAGACGATCATCGTCTTGGCCTTGTCGCCCAGGCCATCTTCGAAGCCCTTGAGGTAGTCCTTGCCGTAGTCGTCGTTCTGGTACAGCACCGCGATCTTCGCGTTCGGCTTGGTCTCCAGGATGTGCTGCGCGTAGATCTGGCCCTCGCCCTGGTAGGTGGGCTGCCAGCCCATCGTCCAGTGGAAGTCCTTGTAGTCGCCCCACTTGGTGGCCCCGGTGGCCACGAACAGCTGCGGCACCTTCTTGGTGTTCATGTACTTCTGGATCGCCGTGTTGGGCGGCGTGCCCAGCGGGTTGAAGACGAGCAGCACCTCGTCCTGCTCGACCAGCTTGCGCGCCTGCTCGACCGTCTTGGCCGGGTTGTAGCCGTCGTCGACGTCGAGGTAGTTGACCTTGCGGCCGTTGATGCCGCCCTCGGCATTGACCTTGTCGAAGTACGCGCCGATGGCCTTGCCGATCGTGCCGTAGGCCGACGCGGGCCCCGAGAACGGATGGATCGCGCCGATCTTGATCTCGGTGTCGGTGGCGCCCGGGTCGTACTTCTTCTGTGCCATGGCCGGCAGACTGATTGCCGCGGCCAGGCCCACGACGGCCAGGTAGAAGGGCTTGAGCTTCATGTCGACTCCTTGGTGAGGTCGGGTGGAACGGGAACGGGACTGCCGGGTTGGACGTTGACGCGCAAGCGAGCGGCACCCGGTTGCCAGCGCGCCCACAGCTTTCGCACCAGACCCATCACGCCGGTGGGCATCAGGTACATCAGCAAGATCAACAGCACGCCGTAGATCGCCTGCGGCGCGGACTTCGACAACTCGTCGGAAATGTTGGGCACGTACTGGATGAACGCGGCACCGACGAACGCGCCGGGAATCGACGCCAGGCCGCCGACGACCACGCCCACCAGCAGGAAGATCGACAGCGTCAGCGTGAAGCTGTCGGGCGACACGAACGCGATCGCGACCGCGCCGAGCGCACCGGCCACGCCGGTGAACGCGGCCGAGACGCCGAAGGTGATCGACTTGAACAGCGGCAGGTTGATGCCCATCGTCGCCGCGGCGATCGGGTGGTCGCGGATCGCGATCAGCGCGCGCCCGACGCGGCCGCGCAGCAGGTTCCACGCCAGCACGAACATCACGACCGTCACCGCCAGCGTGAAGTAGAACAGCCAGCGGTCGGCGTTGAACGGCTGGCCGAGAAAGCGGAAGGTGAACGGCGGATCGGGCTTGACCAGCACGATGCCCTGCACGCCGCCGGTGTAGTGCTCGAACAGCTTGTACTTCAGCAGTTGCGGCACGGCCAAGGCCAGCGCCAGCGTGGCCACCGCCAGATAGTGGCCGGTCAGGCGCAGCGCCGGAAAACCCACCAGGAAGCCGAACACGAAGCACACCGCGCCCGACAGCGGCAGCGTCGCCCAGTAAGGCAGCCCGAAGCGGTCCATCAGGATCGCCGCGCCGTAGGCGCCCACCGCATAGAACGCGCCATGGCCGAGCGAGAACTGGCCGTTGAAGCCGGTGAGGATGTTCAGCCCGAGGATCGCGATCGCGTAGATCAGCACCAGGTTGAGCTGGAACACGCGGTAGTTCTTGACCAGGAACGGCACGACCACCAGCGCCACCAGCAGCAGCGCCCAGCCGATCCAGACCCAGCGTCGGTTCATACCCGCGTCACCACGTGCTTGCCGAACAGGCCGCTGGGCATCAGCGTCAGCGTGCCGACGATGAGCACCAGCGCCAGCGTGAGCTTCAGCTCGGTGCCGATCACGTAGGCGCCGAGCAGGTTCTCCAGCACGCCGACGATCAACCCGCCGACCACCGCGCCGACCGGGTTGTCGATGCCGCCCAGCAACGCGGCGGCGAAGCCGTACAGCAGGATGCCCGACATCATGTTGGGGTCGAGGAAGACGATCGGCGCGACCATCATCCCGGCGACGGCGCCGATCGCCGCCGCCAGCCCCCAGCCCACCGCGAGCATCCACGACACGCGGATGCCCACCAGGCGTGCCGAGTCGGGGTTCAGCGCCGCCGCGCGCATCGCCAGGCCGATCGGCGTGAAGCGGAAGAACGAGTACAGCGCGGCCAGCACGACCATCATCACGATGAAGGTGCCGGCCTCGTGCGCCGAGAAGTAGCTGGTCTTGAGGAAGGACTCCTGCGGGAACGGGCTCGCGAAGGCCTTGACCGTGTGATCGAAGAACCAGCCCGAGCAGGCGTTGAAGATCAGCAGCAGGCCGATGAAGACGTTGACGTTGGTCAGCACCGGCGCCTTCTCCACCGGGCGCAGGATGATGCGCTGGATCAGCAGGCCGCCCGCGAACGACACCGTCAGCGTGATCGCGAACGCCGCCCAGTACGGCATGCCCTGCTGCTGGATCAACGCCCACGCGATGTAGGTGCTGAAGGTGGCCATCTCGCCCTGCGCGAAATTGAGGTGGTGCGTGGCCTGGTAGATCATCACCAGCGCCAGTGCCACCGAGCCGTAGATGCAGCCGTTGGCCAGGCCCGCGAAGATCTGGTGCAGGACGCCTTCCATTTCAGTCGGCGCAGGGCCGCTCCCAAGCCGACTGAGTGTCCCCTCGGGGGGCAGCGAGCGAAGCGAGCGTGGGGGCGAGCATTTCCCTATACGCCCAGGTACGCGCGGCGCACCGACTCGTCGGCCATCAGTTCGCGGCTGCTGCCGGCCATCGCCACGCGGCCGGTTTCGAGCAGGTAGGCCTGGTCGGCCAGCTCGAGCGCGAGGTGCGCGTTCTGTTCCACCAGCAGCATCGCGACGCCGTCGTCGCCGTTGATGCCGCGCAGGATGCGGAAGATCTCGGCCACGATGATCGGCGCCAACCCGAACGACGGCTCGTCCAGCAGCAGCAGCTTCGGGCGCAGCATCAGCGCGCGGCTGATCGCCAGCATCTGCTGCTCGCCACCCGACAGCGTGCCCGCCTGCTGGTGGCGGCGCTCGCCCAGGCGCGGAAAGCGCGCGTAGGTCTTCTCGAGGTCTTCGGCCACGCGGTGCTTGTCGCGCCGCACGTAGGCGCCCAGGCGCAGGTTTTCTTCGACCGACAGCGCGGCGAAGGTGCCGCGGCCGTCGGGCACGTGGGCCACGCCCAGTCGCGCCACGTCCTCGGTGGCCTTGCCCACCAGCTCTTGGCCGGCGAAGACGGCGCTGCCGCTGGTGCGCACCATCTGGCAGATGGCGCGCAGCGTCGTCGTCTTGCCGGCGCCGTTGGCACCGAGGATGGTGGTGATGCGGCCGCTTTCCAGGCTGAAACTGATGCCGTGCAGCACCTGCGTCGCGCCGTAGGCGGCGTGCAGATCCTTGACCTCGAGCAGGGCCTCAGACATTGGCACCGGCCCCCAGGTAAGCCTCGACCACGTCGGGGTGGTGCTGGATGTGCTCGGGCGTGCCCTCGGCGATCTTGCGGCCGAAGTTCAGCACCACGATGTGATCCGACAGGCTCATCACCAGGCTCATGTGGTGCTCGACCAGCAGGATCGTGATCTGCAGCCGGTTGCGGATGTCGCGGATCACGTCGTCGAGCGCGGCCAGCTCCTCGTGGTTGAGGCCGGCCGCCGGCTCGTCGAGCATCAGCAGCTTGGGGTCGGCGGCCAGCGCGCGACCGAGCTCGACGCGCTTCTGCGTCGCGAACGGCAGGTCACCCGCCGGGCGGCGCGCGACCGGCAGCAGGCCGAGGTACGCCATGATCTCGTGGGCGCGCTCGCGCAGGCGCTTCTCCTCGGCGCCCACCATCGGCAGCCGCAGTGCGCTGGCCACGAAGCCGGCGCCCGAGCGCGCGTGCGCGCCCACCATCACGTTGTCGGTCACCGACATGCGGTGGAACATCGCCAGGTTCTGGAAGGTGCGACCGAGGCCGAGCGCCGCGATGCGGTGCACCGGTACGTCGGTCAGCGAGCGGCCCTCGAGCACGATGTCGCCCGACTGATACCGGTACAGGCGGCTCATGCAGTTGAACAGCGTGGTCTTGCCGGCGCCGTTGGGCCCGATCAGCCCGCAGATGTCGCCGCGCGCAACGTCGAAGCCGACGTTGTCGAGTGCCACAATGCCGCCGAATCGCACCGACACGCCGCGCACGCTGAGCAGCGGCTCGCCTGCAGGCGCGGCAGAGGGGCGTGGAGGTGATGCCATCGGTCGCGTGGGCTGCGGGCGTTAGCGGCTGGATTCCGAGTAGCGCGCTCGGGTTATAGGGGTGCACGCCCGATCTGACAATGCGCGCTTGCACTGTCCGCTGCGCGACAGCGGCGCTGCGACAGGGGTTGGTGATCGAAGGGAAGAACGACCATGAACATCTATCAGCACGGTCTCGATCGTTGCGCGGCGAACTACGCGGCGCTGAGCCCGGTGAGCTTCGTCGAGCGTAGCGCCGAGGCGTTCGGCGACCTCCCCGCGGTGGTGCACGGCGCACGCCGCTACACCTGGGGGCAAACCCGTACCCGCGCCGCTCGTCTGGCGGCGGCGCTTCGCGCCGCGGGCATCGGCAGCGGCGACACCGTCAGCACGATGCTCGCCAACACGCCCGAGATGGTCGAGGCGCACTACGCGGTGCCGGCGCTCGGCGCCGTGCTCAACACGCTCAACACGCGGCTGGACGCGTCGCTGCTGGCGTGGCAGCTCGCCCACTGCGAAGCCAAGCTGCTGATCACCGACACCGAGTTCTCGCCGGTGATCGACAAGGCGCTGAGCATTCTGAAGGCCGAGCACGGGCGCGCGCCGGCGGTGATCGACGTCGCCGACAGCGAGTACGTCGGCCCCGGCGCGCGGCTGGGCGGCCAGGAGTACGAGGCGCTGCTCGCCGCGCACGAGCCGCTGCCGCGGCTCGAAGGCCCCGGCGACGAGTGGGACGCGATCGCCGTCAGCTACACCAGCGGCACCACCGGCGACCCCAAGGGCGTGGTCACGCACCATCGTGGCGCGTATCTCAACGCGGTGTGCAACGCCACGACCTGGACGATGCCGCACTTCCCCAAGTACCTGTGGACGCTGCCGATGTTCCACTGCAACGGCTGGTGCTTCCCGTGGACGGTGGCGCTGCTCGGCGGCACGCACGTGTGCCTGCGCCGCGTCGAGGCCAAGGCGATCCTCGACGCGATGCGCGAGCACGGCGCCGACCACTACTGCGCTGCGCCGATCGTGCACAACCTGATCGTCAACGCGCCGCCGGCGCTGCGCGAGGGCATCGGGCAGCGCGTGCGCGGCATGGTCGCCGGCGCCGCACCGCCGGCCGCGATGATCGAAGGCATGGCCAAGATCGGCTTCGACATCACGCACGTCTACGGCCTCACCGAGACCTACGGGCCGGCGGCGGTCTGCGTGCAGCGCCCGGCCTGGAAGGAGCAGAGCTTGTCGGAACAAACGCGGCTCAACGGCCGCCAGGGCGTGCGCTACGCGTTGGAGGAGGGCATGACCGTGCTCGACGCGCAGACGATGGCCGAGGTGCCCGCCGACGGCCAGACGATGGGCGAGATCATGTTCCGCGGCAACATCGTGATGAAGGGCTACCTGAAGAACGCCGAGGCGACGCGCAAGGCGTTCGCCGGCGGCTGGTTCCACAGCGGCGACCTCGGCGTGATCGAGGCCGACCGCTACCTGAAGATCAAGGACCGCAGCAAGGACGTCATCATCTCCGGCGGCGAGAACATCAGCTCGATCGAGGTCGAGGATGCGCTGTACCGGCACGCCGCGGTGCTGGCGTGTGCGGTGGTGGCCAAGTCCGACCCCAAGTGGGGCGAGACGCCGCTGGCCTACGTGGAGCTGAAGCCGGGTTCGTCGGTGACCGCGGCCGAGCTGATCGCGCACTGCAAATCACTGCTCGCGGGCTACAAGGTGCCCAAGGAGATCCGCTTCGAGGAGATCCCCAAGACTTCGACCGGCAAGATCCAGAAGTTCGCGCTGCGCGAACGCGCGAAGAGCGCGTCGGCGATCGAGTGACGATCGGGCCCCGAAAATTGGGCGCTACAGCGACTTCTTCAGCCAGGCACCCAGCTCGCCGATGATGCCGCGGCGAAACGCCAGCACGCAGACGACGAAGATCAGGCCCTGCACGACGGTGAGCCAGGCGCCGAGCTGCGACAGATAGCCTTCCATCGCGATGATGACCGCGGCACCGACCACGGGCCCGAATACCGTGCCGAGGCCGCCGAGCAACGTCATCAACACGACCTCGCCCGACATCGTCCAGTGAACGTCGGTCAGCGACGCGAGCTGGAACACCAGCGCCTTGGTCGCGCCCGCCAGCCCGGTCAGGCCGGCCGACAGCACGAACGCGAGCAGCTTGTACCTTTCCACGTCGTAGCCGAGCGAGATCGCGCGCGGCTCGTTCTCGCGGATCGCCTTGAGCACCTGCCCGAACGGCGAGTGCACGATGCGGGAGATCAGCAGGAAGCCGCCGAGGAAGATCGCCAGCACCAGCGCATACATCGACCACACGTTGGACAGGCTGACCAGGCCGAGCAGATACCCGCGCGGCACCGACTGGATACCGTCCTCGCCGCCGGTGAACGGCGCCTGCACGCAGTAGAAGTACGCCATCTGCGCCAGCGCCAGCGTGACCATCGCGAAGTAGATGCCGGCGCGCCGGATCGCCAGCGACCCGGCAATGAATCCGAGCACGGTCGCCACCAGCGTGCCGAACACGATCGCCAGCTCGGGCGAGAAGCCCCACACCTTGGCCGAGTGGGCCGACGCGTAGCTCGCCAAGCCGAAGAACATCGCATGCCCGAACGACAGCAGCCCGACGTAGCCGATCAGCAGGTTGAAGGCACACGCGAACAGCGCGAAGCACATCAGCTTCATCAGGAACACCGGGTACACCACCAGCGGCGCTAGCACGAAGATCGCCGCCATAGCGAAAAAAACCTTGCGCTGGTAGGCGAGGTGGCCGGTGCCGGAGGGGAGCGCGATCGCAGCCATCTATTTCTGTGTCCCGAAGAGGCCGGCCGGGCGAACCAGCAGCACGATCGCCATGATGATGAAGATCACCGTGTTGGACGCCTCGGGGTAGAACACCTTGGTCATCCCCTCGATCAGGCCGAGCGCGAAGCCGGTGACGATCGACCCCATGATCGATCCCATGCCGCCGATCACGACCACCGCGAACACCACGATGATCAGGTCCGAGCCCATTTGCGGGCTGACCTGGTAGATCGGCGCGGCCATCACGCCGGCGAGCGCCGCCAGCGCGACACCGAAGCCGTAGGTCAGCGTGATCATGCGTGGCACGTTGACGCCGAACGCCTGCACCAGTTGCGGGTTCTCGGTGGCGGCGCGCAGATAGCTGCCGAGCTTGGTGCGCTCGATCACGTACCAGGTGGAAAGGCAGACGGTGAGCGATACCAGGATCACCCAACCGCGGTAATGCGGCAGGAACATGAACCCCAGGTTGAAGCCGCCGGTCAACAGCCCCGGCATCGAATACGGCTGCCCCGCTGAACCGTACTCGTTGCGGAACAGGCCCTGGATCGCCTGGGCCAGCCCGAACGTGAGCAGCAGGCCGTACAGATGATCGAGCTTGTACAGTCGCGAGATCATCAGGCGCTCCATCACCACGCCGATCGCACCGACGATGATCGGCGCCAGCACGAGCGCCGGCCAGTAGCCGATGCCGAGCTTGTTCAGCAGCAGGTAGGCGCAGAACGCACCCAGCATGTACAGGGCGCCGTGCGCGAAATTGATGATGTTGAGCAGCCCGAAGATCACCGCCAGGCCGAGCGACAGCAGCGCGTAGAACGAGCCGTTGATCAAGCCGATCAACAACTGGCCCATCATGGCCTGGATCGGGACGCCGAAAATTGCGGTCACGGCAGCTCGGGATGTTCAGAGGGCCGCACAGCGGCCCGGTCGTTCATCTGACTGGAACCCCCGCCCGGCGGGGGGCAGGGGGTGCTCATCGAATCACCGGAGGTGAAGTGAACGCGCAGCGTTCACTTCACGAGCGGACAGCCGCCTTCGCTCAATGGACGGAACGCCTGATCGGCCGGGATGGTGGCGAGGACCTTGTAGTAGTCGTACGGGTACTTCGACTCCGAAGGCTTCTTGACCTCGACCAGGTAGGCCGGGTGGACCTTGCGGCCGTCGGCGCGGATCACACCTTTGCCGAACAGCGGGTCATCGGTCGGCAGCTTCTTCATCTCGGCGATCACCTTGGTGCCGTCGTCGGTCTTGATCGCCTCGATCGCCTTCAGGTAGTGCAGCACGCTCGCGTACACGCCGGCGTGTACCATCGTCGGGTACTTGCCGCTGTGAGCCGCGGCGAAGCGCTTGGCCCATGCGCGCGTGGCGTCGTTCTGATCCCAGTAGAAGGTGTTGGTGATCGTCAGCCCCTGGGCCTTGTCGAGCCCCAGGCCGTGCACGTCGGAGATGAACACCAGCAGGCCGGCCAGCCGCTGCCCCGCCTTGACGATGCCGAACTCGGACGCCTGCTTGATCGAGTTGATGGTGTCGCCGCCGGCGTTGGCCAGGCCGATCACCTTGGCCTTCGACTGCTGCGCCTGCAGCAGGTACGACGAGAAGTCCTGCGTGTTGGTCGGGGCGCGCACGGCGCCGAGCACCTTGCCGCCCGCCTGGGTCACCACCGCCGCGGTGTCGCGCTCGAGCGCATGGCCGAAGGCGTAGTCGGCGGTGATGAAGAACCAGGTGTCGCCGCCGCCCTTGACAGTCGCGCTGCCGGTGCCGTGCGCGAGCATCCAGGTGTCGTAGGTCCAGTGCACGGTGTTGGGCGAGCAGGCCTTGCCGGTCAGGTCGGACGAGGCGGCGCCCGAGTCGATGAACGCCTTGCCCTTGTCGCGTGTGATCTGGTTGACCGCGAGCGCCACCGCGGAGTTGGGCACGTCGAAGATCGCGTCGACCTTGTCGGCGTCGTACCACTGGCGCGCGATGCCCGAGCCCACGTCGGGCTTGTTCTGGTGATCGGCCGAGACGATCTCGACCTTCATGCCCTTCTTGGCGGCGCCGAAGTCCTCGACGGCCATCTTGGCCGCCACGACGGAACCTGGGCCGCCGATGTCGTTGTACAGGCTCGACATGTCGGACAGCACGCCGATCTTGATGACACCATCGGAGATCTGCGCCTGTGCGCCGGCCGCGCAGAGCGCGAACGCGGTGGCGATCAGGTGGGAAATCAACTTGCGTTTCATGGTCACTCCTTCTTCGTTGACATTCGCTCGAGCTTCACACGCCCAGCACCTCATGCAGCATGCCGCGCCGGGCCTCGAGTTCGGCGGCGGCGAACGCTTCGATCACGCGCCCGTGCTCGACCACGTAGAAGCGGTCGGCCAGCGGCGCGGCGAAGCGGAAATTCTGCTCTACCATCACGATCGTCAGGCCTTTGTTGCGCAGCGCGCGAATCGCCCGCCCGAGCGCCTGCACGATCACCGGGGCAAGGCCCTCGCTGATCTCGTCGAGCAGCAGCAGCTTGGCGCCGGTGCGCAGGATGCGCGCCACCGCCAGCATCTGCTGCTCGCCGCCGGACAGCCGCATGCCCGGGCTGGCGCGCCGCTCGTACAGGTTGGGGAACATGGCGTAGATCTCGTCGACCGACATGCCGCCGGCAGCCACCGGCGGCGGCAGCAGCAGGTTCTCTTCGGCGCTCAGGCTGGCGAAGATGCCGCGCTCCTCGGGGCAGTAGCCCAGGCCGAGGTGGGCGATGCGGTGCGGCGGTAAATGCACCGCCTCGGTGCCGTCGACGACGATCGAGCCCGTGCGCCTGCCGACGAGGCCGAGGATCGCCTTCAGCGTGGTGGTGCGGCCCGCGCCGTTGCGGCCCAGCAGCGTGACCACCTCGCCCTTGTTCACTTTCAGGTCGATGCCGTGCAGGATGTGCGATTCGCCGTACCAGGCGTGCACGTCCGCGAGACG
>DASURM010000246.1:0-17092 GCA_036280035.1 Burkholderiaceae bacterium
GGCAGCCCGCGCGACTCGCCGCCGAATAGCAGCCAGTCGCCGCGCGCGAAGCGTTGCGCCTGCAGCAGCGAGTCGGCAAGCGCACTGAAGGCGAACACACGCTGCGGGCTGCCGATCGTCGCCAGCCAGGCCAACCAAGAGCGATGCCGCACCACGGTGACGAACTCGTGGTAGTCGAGACCGGCGCGGCGCAGCAGCTTGTCATCCATCGAGAAGCCGAGCGGTTCGACCAGATGCAGTTCGCTGCCGGTGTTGGCCGCCAGACGGATCACGTTGCCGGTGTTGGGCGGGATCTCGGGCTCGACCAGCACGATGCGCAGCAGCGGACTCGCACGCGGCGCCTCCGACACGCTGCCTGTCTCGGTGCGGATCATGAGTCGCCCAGCGGCGTGCGCGCGACCACCCAGACCTCGACACCAGCCGCGCCTGCGCGCATCAGGGCCAGTGCCGCAGCGTGCGCAGTGGCGCCGGTGGTCAGCACGTCGTCGACCAGCGCGACGCGCCGGCCCTGCAGCGGCCACGAACGTGCAGCGACCCAGAAGGCGTCGCGCAAGTTGTGTTCGCGCTCGCGGCGCGTCATGCCGATCTGGTGAGCGGTGTCGCGCCCGCGTTGCAGCAGCGCCGGCGAGGCTTCGACGCACAGGCGCCGGCCGAGCCGTCGCGCCAGCTCCCAGGCCTGGTTGTAGCCGCGCTCGCGCAGCCGCTCGCGCGATAGCGGCACCGGCAGCAACAGCGTCGGGCGAGGAGCCGCGGGGTCGTCGTGCCGGGCGGCGCGCGCCGCGCGCTCGATCACGCGCGCGAGCGCGGCGGCGAGTTCGACGCGCTGGTGAAACTTGAATGCGGCAATCATCCGATCCCACGGCGCGGCGTAGTCGGTGCCGGCGATGCAGCGATCGAACGCACTGGCCAGGCCCAGGCACCGACCGCAGCGCGGCACGACCTGCGGCGTCGCACTGGCACAGGCGGCGCAACGGGGGCGCTGCGGCGCGAAGCGCTGCAGGCATTCGTCGCACAGGCCGCGCGCATCCCAGTCGCGGCAGATCGCGCAGACACCGGGCAGCGCACGCGCCAGCGCGCGTGCGGCAGCGACAGTCGAGGAAGCGAGCGTCATCGGGTCAATATACTGGCCGCATGCCAAGCGGCGATCCGTCCGTCACCGCGCACACCGAGTTCGACGACGCGGCCGCGCAGCGCCTGCGCGCGCGACTGGCGCGCGCGGCGCAGCCGCCGTGGCTGCATGCCGAGGTGGCGCGTCGCATGGCCGATCGACTGCCGATCATTCGCCAGCCGCCGCAGCGCTGGCTCGACTGGTGGGCGCAGCTCGGCGGGGGCGCGCAGGCGGTGCGCTCGGCGTACCCGCAGGCGCAGCGCACCGCGCTCGAGCCCGATGAGGCGCTGCGCGCGCGCAGCGTGGTGCAGTTGCCGCCGTGGTGGTCGCGCCGGCGCTGGGGTGCGCAGGCCGAAGCCGTGCTGCTGCCGCAAGACGTCGAGCCCGCCAGCACCGACATGGTGTGGGCCAATATGATGCTGCATGCATGCGCCGACATCGCGGCGCAGTTCGCATCGTGGCACCGCGCGCTCGCGGTCGACGGCTACCTGATGTTCTCGACCCTCGGGCCGGGCACGCTGCCCGAACTGCGGCTGCTGTACCAGCGCGAAGGCTGGGGCCCGCCGTTCTATCCGTTCGCCGACATGCACGACCTCGGCGACGCACTCGTGCATGCCGGCTTCGCCGATCCGGTGATGGACCAGGAGCTGTTGACGCTGACCTGGTCGTCGCCGCGCGCGGCGCTGCAGGAGTTGCGCGCGCTCGGCAGCAATCTGCATGCGTCGCGCTTCGCAGGCCTGCGCACGCCGCGCTGGCGCGATCGCCTGCTGCAGCACCTGGAGCGCCGGCGCGACGCCGACGGCCGCCTGGCGCTGAGCTTCGAGATCGTGTATGGCCACGCGGTGCGGCCGCGTGCGCGCGCGCGCGCAGGCCCGTTGGCCACGGTGTCGCTGCAGGACCTGCGGGCCGATCTGGCCCGCCATCGCTCGCTGCCTTGAAACCGTCGGCGCCGCCGCGCCATAGGCAAGAGTCCGGAGGGATTAGCCCCGGCAGGGACGATGTGCTCCGCTAGAATCGCCCGGCTTTCGCCGCGTGGTTCGAGCCCGCGAAGCGCGCCCGCCGATGACTGTCACCCTCGTTCCCGGTCCCTGGTCTGCCACTGCCGTCGCCGCGCGCACGGCCTGGCGCTTCGGCCGCCGGCTCGAGGATTCGTCCGCGCAGGGCATGCAGTGGGTGATGAAGCGCAACTGCTCGATCTCGCCGCGCGGCCTGACGGCCTTCTACCTGACGCTGTGCACGGTGTCGCTGGCGATCGCCGGCGGCTTCTGGTCGGTCGGTGCCCGCTCGGTGCTGGCGTTCGCCGGGCTCGAGCTGCTGGCGCTCGGTGCGGCGCTGCTCGTGTACGCTCGCCACGCCGCGGACTGCGAGACCATCACGCTGGCCGGCCGCGAACTGGCGGTCGAGCATCGTTGCGGGGTCGAGCTCGAGAGCGCACGCTTTCGCGCTCTGCGGCCCGAGTGGCGCGGCCAGCTGGCGCGGGAGCTGCGCCTGGCGCTGAGATTGCGAGATTGACGACGGTTTCTGGCCTGGGCATTCAACCTTTCGACGAAGCATGAACAACCTCATGACGCGGCAACGTTGGTCGAGCGCCCTGGCAGCGCTGGCCGCATCGGCCTGGGCGCTGCCTGCGCTGGCGGTCAACGACCTGCCGGGCGGCCCGGCGGTCAACCAGATCGACCTGCATCCGCCGGCCAGCAAGATGGCCGCCGAGATCATCACGTTGCACAACGGGATGATGATCGTCTGCACGGCGATCTTCATCGCCGTGTTCGGGGTGATGTTCTATTCGATCTTCAAGCACCGCAAGTCCAAGGGCCATCAGGCGGCGCATTTCCACGAGAGTGTGGCGGTGGAGATCGCGTGGACCGTGGTGCCGTTCCTGATCGTCGTCGGCATGGGCGTGGCTGCCACCAAGACCGTGGTGGCGCAGAAGGACACATCCAACTCCGACCTGACGATCAAGGCCACCGGCACCCAGTGGAAATGGGGCTACGACTACATCAAGGGTGAAGGCGAGGGCATCGGCTTCCTGTCGACGCTGGACGTCACGCAGCGCGAGATGTCGAACTCGGGCCATCCGCAGGGCGACGACTACCTGCTGCGGGTCGACAACCCGCTGGTGGTGCCGGTCAACAAGAAGGTGCGCATCATCACCACGGCCGGCGACGTGATCCACGCCTGGATGGTGCCGGCGTTGGGGGTCAAGCAAGACGCGATCCCCGGCTTCGTGCGCGACACCTGGTTCCGCGCCGACAAGACTGGCGACTTCTACGGCCAGTGCGCCGAGCTGTGTGGCAAGGAGCACGCCTTCATGCCGATCCACGTCAAGGTGTTGAGCGAGGGCGACTACAGCAAGTGGGTCGCGGGCAAGCTCAAGGAGATCGCCGCCAAGGCCGACGACCCCAGCAAGGTGTGGACGCTGGCCGACCTGGAGGCGCGCGGCGAGAAGGTCTACAACGCCAACTGCGCCGTCTGCCACAAGCCCGACGGCACCGGCACGCCGCCGACCATCAAGCCGCTCGACGGCTCGCCGGTGGTCAACGACGCCGACAAGGGCAAGCAACTCCACATCGTGCTCGACGGCACCGCCAAGGGCATGCCGTCGTGGAAGCAGTTGTCCGACACCGACATCGCGGCGGTGGTGACCTTCACCAAGAACCATTGGGGCAACAAGACCGGTCAGCTGGTGCAACCCGCCGACGTGGTTGCGGCGCGCAAGTGACCCCAACGCCTCAGGCTGCAAAGGACCCTTCATGAGCGCAGTGATCGATCACGGCCACGCCGCCGACCACCACGACGACCACGCCCACGGCACCCCGCACGGCTGGCGGCGCTGGTTGTTCGCCACCAATCACAAGGACATCGGCACGATGTACCTGCTGTTCAGCTTCACGATGCTGATCGTCGGCGGCACGCTGGCGATGGGCATCCGGGCGGAGCTGTTCGAGCCGGGGCTGCAGTTCTTCAACCCGGAGATGTTCAACCAGCTCACGACGATGCACGGGCTGATCATGGTGTTCGGCGCGATCATGCCGGGCTTCGTGGGCTTCGCGAACTGGCTGGTGCCGCTGCAGGTGGGCGCGGCCGACATGGCGTTCGCGCGCATGAACAACCTCAGCTTCTGGCTGCTGGTTCCCGCCGCCGGGCTGCTGGTGGCGTCGTTCTTCGTGCCCGGCGGCGCCACGGCGGCCGGCTGGACGCTCTATGCGCCGTTGACGCTGCAGATGGGCACCGCGATGGACATGGCGATCTTCTCGCTGCACATGATGGGCGCCAGCTCGATCATGGGCTCGATCAACATCATCGTCACCATCCTGAACATGCGCGCGCCGGGCATGACGCTGATGAAGACGCCGATGTTCTGCTGGACCTGGCTGATCACCGCCTACCTGCTGATCGCGGTGATGCCGGTGCTGGCCGGCGCCATCACGATGACGCTGACCGACCGCCACTTCGGCACCAGCTTCTTCACGCCCTCGGGCGGCGGCGACCCGGTCATGTACCAGCACATCTTCTGGTTCTTCGGGCACCCCGAGGTCTACATCATGATCTTGCCGGCGTTCGGCATCATCAGCGCGATCATCCCGACCTTCTCGCGCAAGCGCCTGTTCGGCTACACGTCGATGGTGTACGCCACGGCGTCGATCGCCATCCTGTCGTTCATCGTCTGGGCGCACCACATGTTCACCACCGGCATGCCGGTGACGGGTCAGCTGTTCTTCATGTACGCGACGATGCTGATCGCGGTGCCCACCGGGGTGAAGATCTTCAACTGGGTCGCCACCATGTGGCGCGGCTCGATGAGCTTCGAGACGCCGATGCTGTGGGCGGTCGGCTTCATCTTCGTCTTCACGATGGGCGGCTTCACCGGGCTGATTCTCGCGATGGCGCCGATCGACATCCAGCTCCAGGATACCTACTACGTGGTGGCGCACTTCCACTACGTGCTGGTGGCCGGCTCGCTGTTCGCGATGTTCGGCGGCGTCTACTACTGGGGCCCGAAGTGGACCGGCGTGATGTACAACGAGACGCGCGGCAAGATCCATTTCTGGACCTCGATGATCTTCTTCAACCTCGCCTTCTTCCCGATGCACTTCCTCGGGCTGGCGGGCATGCCGCGTCGCTACGCCGACTACGCCATGCAGTTCGCCGACTTCAACGCCATCGTGTCGATCGGCGCCTTCGGCTTCGGGCTGTCGCAGGTGTACTTCTTCTTCGCGGTGGCGCTGCCGATGATCCGCGGCCGCGGCGAGAAGGCGCCGCAGCGCCCGTGGGAAGCCGCCGAGGGCCTGGAGTGGGAGGTGCCGTCTCCCGCGCCGTGGCACACCTTCGAGACGCCGCCCAGGCTCGACCCCAGCGCCACCAAGGTGGTCGGTTGAGGGCCACGCGATGACACCGCCGCCCAGGCGCAAGGCCAACCTCCGGCTGGCGTGGATTCTCGCGTCGGCGGCGCTGGCGTTCGGGCTCGGGTTCGTGGCCAAGGTCGCTTTGTTCTCGCACTGAAGAAGACCTCGCGATGGACCGGCCGCGCACCCTGAGCACGCTGTTGCGGGCGGACAACCGCCGCATGATGGCCAAGCTGGCGGTCGTCGCGGCGCTGATGTTCGGCTTCGGCTACGCGCTGGTGCCGATCTACCGCGCGGTCTGCAATGCGCTGGGCATCAACGTGCTCTCGGTGTTCGAGCGCGGCGGACCGGTGACGCGGCAGGTGCCCGCCAACACGCAGGTCGACCGCAGCCGCACGGTGACCATCGAGTTCGACGCCAATGCCCGCGGGCCCTGGGATTTCAAGCCCGCGCTGCACTCGATGCAGGTGCACCCGGGCGAGGTGGCCACCGTGATGTACGAGTTCCGCAATCGGCAGAACCGCACCATGGCGGCGCAGGCGATCGCCAGCTTCGCGCCGATGAACTCGGCCGCGCACTTCAACAAGCTCGAGTGCTTCTGCTTCAACGAGTACACGCTGGCGCCCGGCGAGAGCCGGCACTGGCCGGTGGTGTTCTACGTCGACAGCAAGCTGCCGAGGGATGTGACGACGATCACCCTCTCGTACACCTTCTTCGAGGTCGGCGGCAAGGTGCCGCCCGCGCCTACGGGCAGGCAGGCCAAGGCCGGCGACGGGGGCGCCACGTGAGCGAGATCCCGCCGCTGCACGACGACACGCCGGCCACTGCGCGCAAGGGCTCGCTGCGCGGCACCGTGCTGGCTGTGGCGTGGTCGTTCCTCGGCATCCGCCGGCGCGCCGACTACGCGAGGGACACGGCGCAGTTGAACCCCATTCACGTGGTCGTCGGCGGCATCGTCGGCGCGGCCGTGTTCGTGCTCATGCTCGTGCTGCTGGTGCGCTGGGTCGTCAGCAGCGGCGTGGCGACTTGAGGCACCGGAAACGGCAAACCATTCGAACCGATCGAAACTCGAGGAGCAGTCCACCATGTCCGCCGCGACACCCAAAGGGTCCATGCCGTACTACTTCGTGCCTGCGCCGTCGCGTCATCCGGCGATGGCGGCGCTCGGCCTCGGCCTGGTGTTCCTGGGTGGCGGCCAGTGGGTCAACGACCACATCTGGGGCATGTGGGTGGTGCTGCTGGGGCTGCTGACCTGGCTGGCGACGCTGTTCGTCTGGTTTCGCGACGCCATCGGCGAGAGCGAAGGCGGTCTGTACTCCGACCGCGTCGACGTGTCGTACCGCTGGGGCATGAGCTGGTTCATCTTCTCCGAGGTGATGTTCTTCGGTGCCTTCTTCGGCGCACTGTACTGGGTGCGCGCCCATGCGCTGCCCATGTTGGGCGACATCGACAACCAGTTGCTGTGGCCCGATTTCAAGGCGGTGTGGCCGACCGTCGCACCGGGCTACACCGCGTCGCCGACCGGGACGGTCGAACCGTTCGCGACGATGGGCCCGTGGCCGATTCCGACGATCAACACGGCGCTGCTGCTGTCATCGGGCGGCACGATCACGATCGCGCACCACGCCCTGCTGGCCGGCCGGCGCACGAAGACGATCATCTGGATGTGGATCACGGTCGCGCTGGGCCTCACCTTCCTCGGCTTCCAGGCCTACGAGTACATCCACGCGTACACCGAACTGAACCTCAAGCTCAGCTCGGGCGTCTATGGCTCCACGTTCTTCATGTTGACGGGCTTCCACGGCTTCCACGTGTTCGTCGGCGCGACGATGCTCACTTTCATCACGCTGCGCCTGATGAACGGCCACTTCACGCCGCAGCGCCACTTCGGTTTCGAAGGCGCAGCCTGGTACTGGCACTTCGTCGACGTGGTCTGGCTGGGGCTGTATTTCCTGGTCTATTGGTTGTAGCGCTTCGCCGCGAAGCGCGGCCTCAGCGCGCTACGGGCAGGCCGGTCGGCTGGATCCAGCCGAGCCACCAGGCCAGCAGGATGAACAGGAACAGCGCGATCGACAGCAGCACGCGCAGCGCGAGCGCGCGTGCCATGCGCGCGTCGGCATGCGGCTGCTCCGGTGGGGGGCGCCTGAGCATGGCGACGCCGGCGCTGGCGAGCGCGACCACGATCGCCACCAGCACCACCACGATCAGCGTCTTCATGGGCGCAGCTTATCGCGGCCGGCGCGCGATCGCATGAAGCGCCTGCGCGCGCAGTGGCTGGTCTGGCTCGGCGTGCTGGTGGCGATGGCCGCCACCGCGCGCCTGGGGATCTGGCAGCTCGACCGCGCAGCGCAGAAGATCGCCATCGGACGAGCCTGGGAGGAGCGCGCACAGCTCGCGCCGCTGCCGATGGCGGCCTTGCCGCGCGACGCCGCCGACCTCGCCGCGGTGCTGCACCGGCGCATCGTGGTCGAGGGGCGCTGGCTGTCGCGCCACACGCTGTACCTCGACAACCGCGTGCACGATGGCGTGGCCGGCTTCGTGGTGGTCACGCCGCTGCTGCTGGGGCCCGGCAACGCCGTGCTGGTGCAGCGCGGCTGGGCCCCACGCGATGCCACCGACCGCACCCGCGTGCCCGCGGCGCCGCTGGCCGAAGGCCCGGTGCGGCTCGAGGCGCGCATCGCGATCTGGCCGTCGCACCGCCTGGCGCTGTCGCCGGCTGCCGAGGAGGGGCCGATACGGCAAAATCTCGATCCCGCGCAACTGGCGCGCGATGTCGGCGCCGCCCTGCGACCGCTGTCGCTGCAGCAGTTGTCGGCGCCGGACCTGGCCGACTCGCTGCAGCGCGACTGGCCCGAGCCGGTGCAGGACGTATGGAAGAACCAGGGCTATGCGCTGCAGTGGTTTGCGCTGTGCGCGCTGATCGCCGCGCTGGCGCTCTGGTACGGTTGGATCTCACCGCGACGACGTGGACGAAAAAGCTGAACCGCTGGCGATGACCGTGCACTCGCTGCCGCTGGCTGCGGTGGACGAGCGACTGCGTCGCACCTGGTCGGGCCGCCTGCAGGCGGCGTTGATCCTGCTGGTGTGTCTGGCACCGGTGCTGGCCAGCTACTGGACCTTCTATGTCGCCCGCCCGACTGGCGGCAGTGCGGCCTACGGCAGCCTGATCCAGCCGCCGGTGGCGATGCCCGATGCCGTGGCCACCGACCTGCACGGCGCCAGTGTGCCGTTGCGTTCGCTGCAGGGGCAGTGGCTGTTGGTGGTGGTGGCGCCAGCCGCCTGCGACACCGGTTGCGAGCGCCGTCTGTTCTTGCAGCGACAACTGCGCGAGATGCTCGGCCGCGAGCGCGAGCGCGTCGACAAGGTCTGGTTCGTCACCGACGAGGCGTTGCCCAAGCCTGAGTTGCGCCAGGCGATGGACGCGCCACCGGCGGTGACCGTGCTGCGGTTGCCGCGCGCGGTGGCGGCGGGCTGGCTCAGGCCCGACGCCGGCCACGCGCTCGACGATCACCTGTACCTCGTCGATCCGCGGGGCGATTGGATGATGCGCATGCCGGCCTCACCCGACCCGGCCAAGGTGAAGCACGACCTCGATCGATTGCTGCGCGCGTCGGCCTGGTGGGACAAGCCGGGGAGGACGCTGCCATGAACGGCGTCGCCCTGGTCGACATGGCGCCGGCGCTCGAGTTGCTGGCGATCGCCACCTTGCTCGCCGCCACCGTGCTGGCGCTGTGGTGGTGGCGCGCGCGACGCACCACACCGCTTGGGCGGCATGTGGCGCTGGCGGCGTTGACCGCGTTCGTCACCGCCGACCTGATCGTGTTCGGCTCGTTCACCCGGCTCACCGACTCGGGCCTGGGCTGCCCCGACTGGCCAGGCTGCTATGGCCAGTCGAGCCCGCTCGCAGCGTCGGCGGCGATAGCGCACGCCGAGCGCGCGCTGCCCAGCGGCCCGGTGACCGTGTCGAAGGCGTGGATCGAGATGATCCACCGCTACCTCGCGATGACCGTCGGCGCGCTGATCCTCGTGCTGACGATCGTGCTGTGGCGCGCGCGCGCGACGCTCGGCCGCGCGCCGTGGTGGGCGACCGCGGCGCTGGCGTGGGTGTTGGTGCAGGGGCTGTTCGGCAAGTACACGGTCACGCTGCGGCTGTACCCTGCCGTCGTCACCGCTCACCTGCTCGGCGGCATGGTGCTGCTGGCGTTGCTGGTCGCGCAGTTGCAGTCGCTGCAGCGCGCGCCGCCGTTGCCCGCAGCGCGCGCCGCTGCGGCGGTGCTGGCGCTGGTTGCCGTGCAGATCGCGCTCGGCGGCTGGGTCAGCAGCAACTACGCGGTGCTCGCGTGTCGCGGCTTCCCCCAGTGCAACGGCCAATGGTGGCCCGAGGCCGACTTCGCGCAGGGCTTTGCCCTGCTGCGCCAGCTGGGGCGATCCGCACAAGGGTATGTCGAGTTCGACGCGCTGGTGGCGATCCAGCAGGTGCACCGCATCGCGGCGCTGCTGGTGGCGATGGCGGTGATCGCGCTGGCGCTGCGTTTGCGGCGCGGCGGTCACGCCGACCGGCGCGCCGCTGTCTGGCTGCTATCGCTGCTGGCGCTGCAGGTGGCCAGCGGCCTGAGCAACGTGCTGCTCGATTGGCCGCTGCTGGCCGCACTGCTGCACACCGCAGGCGCCGCCGCGCTGGTGGCGGTGCTGACGTCGCTAGCCTGCCGGCGCAAGGCACCGGCGCCCGGCGTGCAGACGGCCGCCTTGCAGCACCATCGGGCCTGAGGCGAGCCATGGCCGGCAGTACTCCGATCCCGGTGTCGACATCGCAGCGTGCGTCGCGCCTGTCGCAATACATGGCGCTGACCAAACCGCGCGTGGTGCAGCTGATCGTGTTCTGCGCGGTGATCGGCATGCTGCTGGCGGTTCCCGGAGTGCCGCCGTGGCGCTCGACCATTGCGGCCACCATCGGCATCTGGTTGGTCGCCAGTGCCGCAGCGGCCTTCAACTGCCTGGTCGAGCGGCAGATCGACCGTCGCATGGCGCGTACCGCGTGGCGGCCCACCGCGCGCGGCGAACTGAGCGAAGCGCAGGCGCTGACCTTCTCGCTGCTGCTCTGCGCCGCGGGTTCGCTGCTGCTCTACATCGAGGTCAATGCGTTGACGATGGGGTTGACGCTGGCCACCTTCGTCGGCTATGCGATCGTCTATACGGTGATCCTGAAGCCGCTGACGCCGCAGAACATCGTGATCGGCGGCGCCTCGGGCGCGATGCCGCCGGTGCTCGGCTGGGCGGCGATGCGCAGCGACGTCGGGCCCGAGGCGATGCTGCTGTTCCTGATCATCTTCCTGTGGACGCCGCCGCACTTCTGGGCGCTGGCGCTGTACCGCAGCGAGGACTACCGGCGCGCCGGGCTGCCGATGCTGCCGGTGACGCACGGCTCGCAGTTCACGCGGCTGCACGTGCTGCTGTACACGCTGGTGCTGTTCGCCGGCACGCTGCTGCCGTTCGTGCAGGGCATGAGCGGGCGGCTCTACCTGGCGGCGGCGGTGCTGCTGGGGCTGCGCTTCATCGGCTACGCGTGGCGGCTGTGGCGCGACTACAGCGATGCGATGGCGCGCCGCACTTTCCGCTTCTCGATCTGGCACCTGTCGCTGCTGTTCGCGGCGCTGCTGCTGGACCACTATCTGCGACCATGGACCGGATGACGACGATGCGACTGCGAGCAGCTGTTCTTGCGCTGATGCTGGGGGTGGGTCTTGGGGGCTGCGGCGACAAGGCAGCGGGTCCGGCCACGCCGAAGGCGTCGTTCCACTCGGTCGACATTACCGGCGCGGAGTACGCGCGCACGCTCGAACTGCCCGACGCCGACGGCAAGATGCGCAACCTGGGAGAGTTCAAGGGCAAGGTGGTCGTGGTCTTCTTCGGCTACACGCAGTGCCCCGACGTGTGCCCGACCACGATGTCCGAGCTGGCGCAGGTCAGGCGGTCGCTCGGCGCCGACGGCGGCAAGCTGCAGGGCATCTTCGTCACCATCGACCCGCAGCGCGACACCGGCACCGTGCTCAAGGCCTATGTCGACAACTTCGGCGCCGGCTTCGTCGGTCTGCGCGGCAGCGACGAGCAGCTCAAGCAGGTGGCGCGCGAGTTCAAGGTGTTCTACGCCAAGGCACCTGGCAAGACGGCGTCGACCTACACGATGGACCACACGGCCGGCGCCTACGTGTTCGACACGCAGGGTCGCATCCGCCTGTTCAGCCGCTACGGTGCGGATCCCAAAGCCCTGGAAGACGACATCCGCGTGCTGCTGCGCGAGGCCGCAGCCTGACTGCTGCGGCGCCCGCTCTGCCGGAGGCTTGCGCCGCCCAGGGCGCTCAGGCCATCGCTTCGAGCGACTTGCGCATCTTCTTCAGCGCCGCCACCTCGATCTGGCGCACGCGCTCGGCGCTGACGCCGTACTCGGCCGCCAGCTCGTGCAGTGTCATGCCGCCCGAGGCGTCGTCGTTGACCGCCAGCCAGCGCTGCTCGACGATGCGGCGGCTGCGCGGATCGAGCGTGTCGAGCGCGTTGCCGATGCCTTGCGCCACCAGTCGGTCGCGGCGGCGCGCGTCGAGCACCTGCGTCGGTTCGCCGCTGTCGTCGGCCAGGTAGGCGATCGGCGCGAAGGTTTCCTCGCCGTCGTCGTTCTGCGCTTCGAGCGCCAGCTCGCCGCCGGACAGCCGGGTCTCCATCTCGACCACTTCGCCCGGTTTGACGTGGAGCTGCTGCGCGACCTGTTCGACCTCGGCCGGCGTGAGGGTGTTGCGATGGGTCTGGCCATCGGCGGCGTCGCCCTTGAGGCTCTGTTTCATCGAGCGCAGGTTGAAGAACAGCTTGCGCTGCGCCTTGGTGGTCGCCACCTTCACCAACCGCCAGTTGCGCAGGATGTATTCGTGGATCTCGGCCTTGATCCAGTGCAGCGCGTAGCTCACGAGGCGCACACCCTGTTCGGGGTCGAAGCGCTTGACCGCCTTCATCAGGCCGACGTTGCCTTCCTGGATCAGGTCGCCTTGCGGCAGTCCGTAACCCAGGTACTGCCGCGACACCGACACCACCAGCCGCAGGTGCGACAGCACCAGCCGGCCGGCGGCCTGGAAATCGCCGTGCTCGCGCCACTGGCGGGCCAGCGACACTTCGCTCTCGGCGGTGAGCATCGGCAGCCGGTTGACCGCCGAAATGTAGGCGTCGAGGTTGCCGAGCGACGGCACCACGGCCCACGGGTCACGCAGGGCAACGGCGGAAGAGGCTTGTGTGTTCATGGGGGTTTTGAAACCGCTCGCTGAGGGTTGATTCAACAATACTAGCACTCAATGTCGTTGAGTGCTAATTGAGCAGAATTGTTCCCAGTCTTGCCGGAACAGAGTGTTTGCGCAAACTAACAATTCGGAGCCTGGGAATCAGACACTAAACAGGAAGTTCATCACGTCCCCGTCCTTGACGACGTACTCCTTGCCCTCGGCGCGCATCTTGCCGGCCTCCTTGGCGCCCTGCTCGCCGCCGTGCGCGACGTAATCGTCGTAGGCGATGGTCTGGGCTCGGATGAAGCCGCGCTCGAAGTCGGTGTGGATCACGCCGGCAGCCTGGGGGGCGGTGTCGCCGACGTGGATCGTCCACGCGCGCACCTCCTTCGGCCCCGCGGTGAAGTAGGTCTGCAGCCCCAGCAGCTTGAACGCCGCGCGGACCAGTCGGCTGAGGCCCGACTCGGTCAACCCCATCTCGGCGAGGAACAGCCGGCGGTCGTCCTCGCCCATATCGGCCAGTTCGGCCTCGGTCTTGGCGCAGATCGCCACCACCGGGGTGCCGTCGCGCGCGGCATGGCTCTCCAGCCGCTGCAGCAGCGGATTGCCGGTGAAGCCGTCCTCGGCGACGTTGGCCACGATCATCGCGGGCTTGGCGGTGATCAGACACAGCGGCCTGAGCACCGCGCTCTCCTCCTTGCTGAAGGCGATCGAGCGCACCGGCTGGCCCTGGTTCAACGCCGCCAGGCAGCGGTCCAGCACGCCGACCAGGCGCTGCGCCTCCTTGTCGCCGCCTGCCTTGGCGAGCTTGGTCTGGCGCTGCAGCCCCTTCTCGACGGTGGCCAGGTCGGCCAGGCACAGCTCGGTCTGGATCACTTCGAGGTCGCCCACCGGGTCGACCTTGCCCACGACGTGTACGACGTTGGGATCGTCGAAGCAGCGCACGACGTTGACGATGGCGTCGGTTTCGCGGATGTGCGAGAGGAACTGGTTGCCCAGGCCTTCGCCCTTGCTGGCCCCGGCGACCAGCCCGGCGATGTCGACGAACTCGACGATGGCCGGCACCACCCGCTCGGGCTTGGCGATCTCGGCGAGCCGGGTCAGCCGCGGATCGGGCAGCTCGACGATGCCGACGTTGGGCTCGATCGTGCAGAAGGGGTAGTTCTCGGCCGCGATGCCGGCCTTGGTGAGGGCATTGAAGAGGGTGGACTTGCCGACGTTGGGCAGGCCCACGATGCCGCACTTCAGGCTCATGGCTGGGTTGGTCAGTCGAAGCGGATCGTCGCGCGGCCGCTGGCGCCCACACGCAGCCAACGCTCGAACCCGTGTTCGACGATGGCGTTCATGCCGAAGGTGAGCTTGCCGTCGAAGCGCGGGTCGGCGCGGTAGGCCGACAGCTCGGGCCCGACCGCGTGGTCGAGTTCGCCGCGCTGGGGGTCGACGTCGGGAATCGAGCAGCGGGTGCATGGCTTGACCAGCCGCAGCCCCACCGGACCGTCGTCGGTGTCGAATTCGATGCGGTCGATCCAGTCCTCGCCGTGGCGGTCGAGGCCGTCGAGCACGAGGTTGGGCCGGAAGCGGTCCGACTGCACGGCCGCGGCGCCGCGCTCGACCAGGCGGCGATTCAGCTCCGCCAGCGACGCCGACGACACCACCAGCAGCGCGAACGCGTCGGCGAAGGCGGTGAGCGCGCGCGCATCGCCCGTCCAGCGGCTGTCGGACACCCGCTGCACCTCGGGGTCGAAGCGCGCCAGGCGCACCGGGCGGTGCAGGAAGTCGCTGAACCACTGCGCCGCCAGGTCGCCCATGTCGCCGGAGCGCACGGTGTCGTTCCAGACCCGCACCGTGGCCTCGCGCTCGATCGTGTAAAGCGCCAGGTGCAGCGCCAGCATGCCCGGGGCGCGCAGCACCAGGTCGCTGGTGCGCAGCGTCGGCCGCACCAGCGCCAGCCGCGGCTCGACCCGCTGCGACAGGAACACGCCGTGCTCGTCGACCACCATCCACTGGCGATCCCACTCGAGGCCGGTGTCGATGACCAGCGCCTGTTCGACCGCGATGCGGGCGCACGATTTCACCGGATGCACGTACAGCCCGGCGACCGAGACGGTTTGCTCACTCATGGAACGGCGATTCTGCCTTGCCGGCGCGGGCATGAGGGGTGCTGCCTACAATGCCGCATGCAAGCGTTGGACGTCAGCATCCGGGGGCGCGGCGCCGTCGCGACCGCGCTCGCGCTCGCGCTCGGGCAGCGGGGGCTGCGCGTCGCGCTCAGCGCGGCCGCAGCGAGCGAACCGTCGCGCGGCGACGTGCGCGCCTATGCGTTGAATGCGGCATCCAGACGTTTGCTGCAGCGCCTCAAGGTCTGGGACGCGCTGCCAGGCGAGGCCGTGACGCCGGTCTACGACATGCACGTGCGTGGCGATGCCCCGGCCGGACGGCTGCACTTCTCGTCGTGGACGCAGCGGGTCGATGCCCTGGCCTGGATCGTCGATGCCGCCGAACTCGAGCGTGCAGCGAATGCCGCGCTGCGCTTCGCCGCGCATGTACAGCGCAGCGACGACACGCCGCCTGCGCCGCTGACCGTCTACGCCGAGGGCAAGAACTCGGCGTCGCGCGCCGCGATCGGCGCGCGCTTCGAGCGCCACGACTACGGCCAGACGGCGATTGCCGCGCGACTCACCGCGGCCGAGCCTCACCAGGGCGCCGCGCTTCAGTGGTTCCGCGCGCCCGACGTGCTGGCGCTGCTGCCGTTCGATCGCCCGCAGGCGCAACGGTCGTACGCGCTCGTGTGGTCGCTGCCGCGCGACCGCGCAGACGCATTGATGGCGCTGGAGCCTGCGGCCTTCGAAGCCGAGCTGCGTGCTGCCGACGCCGGTCTTCCCAATGGTCTGAGCCTCGCGAGCGAGCGCTCCGCATGGCCGCTGGCAGTGGCCAGGGCGTACCCGCTGTGCGGCGAAGGCTGGGTGCTGATCGGCGACGCCGCGCACCTGGTGCACCCGCTGGCCGGCCAGGGGCTCAACCTCGGCCTGGGCGACGTGCAGGCGCTGGCCGATACGCTGGCCGCTCGCGAGCCGTGGCGCGCCCTCGGCGACGAGCGGCTGCTGCGGCGCTACGCGCGCTCGCGCGCTTGGCCGGTGCAGTCGATGTCGTGGCTGACCGATGCGCTGGTGCACGGTTTTTCGTCGCCGCAAGGCTGGGCGCGAGAACTGCGCAATCGCGGCATGGGTCTGGTCGACCGCGCCGTGCCGGCCAAGCGATGGCTGGCCATGCAGGCGCTCGAAGGCTGACCGGTAAGGGGCAAAGGCATGTTGTTCGTCCGGACGATGCTGGCCGTGGTCGCGGCCGTGCTGGCGATCGGCGCGTGGGCCGATGAAGAGGCGATCCGCAAGAACCTGGCCGCGCGGTTGCCCAACTTCCCGCCGATCGACGAGGTCAGCAAGACGCCGATTCCCGGCCTGTACGAGCTGCGCATCGGCACCGACGTGCTGTACAGCGACGAGCAGGGGCAACACATCATCCAGGGCAGCCTCATCGACACCAAGACGCGCGCCAACCTCACCGAGGCGCGCATCGCCAAGCTGACGCAGATCGACTTCGCGAGCCTGCCGCTGAAGGACGCAATCCTGATCAAGCAGGGGAGCGGCGCGCGCAAGCTGGTGGTGTTCGGTGACCCCAACTGCGGCTACTGCAAGCGGCTCGAGCGCGACCTGGTGGCGCTGAAGGACGTCTCGATCTATACCTTTCTGTACCCGATTCTCGGACCCGATTCGAACGTCAAGTCGCGCGACATCTGGTGCGCTCGCGAACCCGGCAAGGTGTGGCGCAACTGGATGGTCGACGGCGCCACGCCGCCCAAGGCGATGGGTGCCTGCGACACCTCGGCGCTCGAACGCAACCTCGCGCTGGGCAACCGCCATCGGGTGAACGGCACGCCAGCGGTGGTGTTCGAAGACGGCACCCGCTCGCCCGGCGCGTTGCCGCTCGAGCAACTGGAGAGCCGACTGCTCGCTGCCGCCAAGCGCTGACTTTGCCCACCCCCGATGCGGCCTAGCGAGCCGCTTGTCCACGGCCGGGCCTGCATGCCCGGCCGGCTCGACAGGCGTTCGCCCGCACGCAGGTACCGGCTCTCGTCCAGTCTCGCCCCTCGAGGGGGCAACACCAGCGGCCCGGCAGAGCCGGATCCGCGGTGTTCGCTTGGAAAGCGCGCGCGACAATGTCGCCGCCATGCCGCGCTACCGCATCGAACCGGCCGATCGCCACAGCCACCATTTTCACGTCACGCTTACGTTGCCGCGACCCGCGGCCGAGCAAGTGCTGAGTCTGCCGGTGTGGATCCCCGGCAGCTACCTGGTGCGCGAGTTCGCGCGCCACCTCTCGCA
>DASURM010000247.1:0-3236 GCA_036280035.1 Burkholderiaceae bacterium
CTGGATGCTCAGTGACGGCTGGCTCATCTGATGATCGGGCAATCCGCTCGCGGCCCCGCCGCTGTAGCCCGCGGCGCCTGTGCCCTGGGCGCTGACGACCCGAAGGTGGGTCTCCATGCCCAGGTGCTTGTGCGAGTCCGCCCCTACCGGGCAGTACACGTCGTAGGTCCCGGGCTTGAGCGTGAGCTTCAGCGTGGCGCTCGATCCCGGCTGGATGACGTCGGTTTCCTGCTCGATTCCCTGGCCCTCGACCTCGAAGGCGTGTGGGATGCTGCCAGCGTTCGTGACGGTGAACGTCACGATGCCCGCGGTGAGGGTGCCCTGCGACAGCTCGACCTTCCATTCGGACAGCTTCGCGCTCACGCTTGCCGGGTCGCCCGAGGGGCGGTGTGCGGGGGTCCCGGCGAACGTCAGGGCACCGAACAGGAGCCCGGCGACGCTGCGAGATGGCATAGCGTGCATGGAACGCATACGTGATCTTCTCCCGAGAAAGTGGGACGGCAGTGTGGTTCAATGCCGGAGACTCCAGGCACCGCGGGGTTATTCCGCCGGGAATAAACCCGCCTCTGGGGGAGTCTTCTCCTGAAGGCCGACTAGGGCATCGCGAGGGCCGGTTGGAGTCAAGCGAGCTGGCGCGATTCGAAGCCGCTGTCTTGCCGCACCTGGATGCCGCGTACACGCTGGCGCGCTATCTGGTGAGGAATGAGCACGATGCCGAAGACGTCGTGCAGGACGCCTGCCTGCGGGCCCTCAAGTATTTCGACGGCTTCCGCGGGGAAGGGGAAACGAGCGCGCGCGCCTGGCTGCTCAAGACCGCGAGCCGGTTGCGCACCGTTTCTTCGTGGTCGTCGGGGCGCTGGATCAGCGGCTCGCCGGTGACGTCGTCGCGATCGGCCACCTTCGGCGGGTTGAACTTCACGTGGTAGGTGCGCCCCGACGCCGGGTGGGTGCGCCGGCCGCTCATGCGCTCGATGATGGCCTCGTCGGGCACGTCGATCTCGAGCACCGCCTCGATCTTGACGCCGGCGGTCTTCATCGCCTCGGCCTGCGGGATGGTGCGCGGGAAGCCGTCGAACAGGAAACCGTTGGCGCAGTCGGGCTGCGCGATGCGCTCCTTCACCAGCGCGACGATGACGTCGTCGCTGACCAGATCGCCGGCGTCCATCACCTTCTTGGCGGCCTGCCCGAGCGGCGTGCCGGCCTTGACCGCGGCGCGCAGCATGTCGCCGGTGGAGATCTGCGGGATGCCGTAGTGGCGGCAGATGGTCGCGGCCTGCGTGCCTTTGCCGGCTCCCGGTGGGCCCAACAGAATCAGTCGCATGGTTTCCTCGGCGCCATCGTCGTCGCAGGGCAAACGAGCTTAGCACGCGGGTCGTCGGCGAAGGGGGTTGGCCTCCGTGCTGCGCGCGGCTCGGCAGCGGCTTTGGCTCAGGAAGCGCCGGGCCACAACGCGCGCACGCGCTGCAGATCGGCCGGCGTGTCGACGCCCGGGCCCGGCCGCTCGGCGCTCACGTGCACCG
This sequence comes from Burkholderiaceae bacterium, assembly GCA_036280035.1. GTDB lineage: Bacteria > Pseudomonadota > Gammaproteobacteria > Burkholderiales > Burkholderiaceae_C > JAEUPI01. Next base: position 1,521 of record DASURM010000247.1, read on the forward strand.
CGATGCGCTCGCCGTGCCACAGCACGCGCAGTTGCTCGAGTGCCTCGACCCCTTCGACCGCAGCCATTGGTAGCGTCGCGAAGCGGCGCAGAAAGCCGGCGCGATAGGCATACAGTCCCACGTGCCGCAGCGGCTGCGGACTGTCCGGCAGCGCATCGGCCGCCGGCCGGTCGCGCCAGTGCGGGATCGGCGCGCGCGAGAAGTACAGCGCGCGCCCGGCCGCATCGAGCACCACCTTCACGACATTGGGGTTGGCGAACTCATCGGCGTCGTCGATCGCGTGCGCGACCGTGGCCATCACGCAGTCGCTGCGCTGCGCGAGCAGCGCTGCGCAGGCGTCGATCATCGCGGTGGCGACCAGCGGCTCGTCGCCTTGCACGTTGACGACGATGGCATCGCCGTCGAGCTGCAGTTGCTCGCACGCTTCGGCCAGGCGGTCGCTGCCGCTGGCGTGGTCGGCTCGCGTCAGCAGCGCCTCCACACCGTGCGCGCGGCAGGCGTCGACCGTGCGCGGGTCGTCGGCGGCCACCACCACGCGGCCGGCCGCCGAGGCGGCGGCGCGCTGCGCGACGCGCACCACCATCGGCGCGCCGTGCAGGTCGGCCAGCGGCTTGTCGGGCAGGCGCGTCGATTTCAGCCGCGCCGGGATCAACACCGTGAAGCCCATGGCGGCGATCGTTCGCGACGCGACCGTGCGCGGTCAGCCCAGCGGGGGCGGCGGGCTCGGTGCGTCGAGCGCGCGCGCCTCGCTTTCGAGCATCACCGCAATGCCGTCGCGCACCGGGAACGCCAGCCGATCGGCCGGGCACACCAGCTCGCGCAGCGGCTCGCCCGGCGGATGCTCGGCGCGCAGCGGGCCCTTGCACAACGGGCACACCAGCAGGTTGATCAGGCGATGGTCGATGGTCATGAGGCAGGCGGCAACCAGCGCACGAGCTGCTCGCCGATGGCATCGTCGAGGTCGAAGTCTAGCGGTGCCACCCAGACCCGGGTGCTGCCGGTGACCTCGGGGCGGATCTTGACCGCATCTTTCTCGGTCACGATCACCTCGGGCGTGGCGGCCGGCCACGGCAGCGCGCGATAGTCGGCGTGATCGGGCAGCGGCAGCGGCGCGATGTCGAGCCCGAGCGCGGCGAGCATCGCGAAGAAGCGCTGCGGCACCGCGGTGCCCGCGCAGGCCACGATGCGCCGGCCGCGCAGCGCCTGCCAGCCCTGCGGGTCGGCGCGCTCGCCGTCCCACCAGCGCCGCAGCTCCACCACGCCGGCCAGCGCGCGACGCGCCAGGTGGCCCGGCAGCGCGGTGCTCGGTTGCGCCGCGTTGTAGACGACGAGCGTGCGCTGCGGCAGCGCGCGCGGCAGCGGCTCGCGCAGCGGCCCTGCCGGCAGCAGCAGGCCGTTGCCGGCGCCGCGCTCGTCGAACACGATCAGCTGCGCGTCGCGTGCCAGCCCCAGATGCTGCAGACCGTCGTCGGCGATCAGCACGTCCAGCTCGGGGTGCGCCTCGCACAGCGCACGGGCTGCGTGCAAGCGGTCGGCGGCCACCGCCACCGGCACGCGCGCGCGCAGGTGGATCAGCAGCGGCTCGTCGCCCACCTGCTCGGCGCGACTGCGGTCATCGACCAGGCGAGGGCTGCGGTCGTTGCGACCATAGCCGCGCGATACCACGCCGGGGGTGCGGCCGAGCCGGCGCAGCGCGTGGACCAGCGCGATCACCGT
>DASURM010000248.1:0-11178 GCA_036280035.1 Burkholderiaceae bacterium
TGAGCGCGCCCAAGATCCACGGCAAGGTGGGTCTGAGGGCCAGCATCACCGGCGAGATCGTCATGGACGAGGTGTTCTGCCCCGAGGAGAACGCCTTTCCGGAGGTGCGCGGGCTGAAGGGCCCGTTCACCTGCCTCAACAGCGCGCGCTACGGCATTGCCTGGGGGGCGCTCGGCGCGGCCGAAGACTGTCTGCACCGTGCGCGGCAGTACGTGCTCGACCGCAAGCAGTTCGGCCGCCCGCTGGCGGCCAACCAGCTGGTGCAGAAGAAGCTCGCCGACATGCTCAGCGAGATCGCGCTCGGGCTGCAGGGTTGCCTGCGCCTGGGCCGCCTGAAGGACGAAGGCAAGGCGGCGGTCGAGACCACCAGCATCCTCAAGCGCAACAGTTGCGGCAAGGCGCTCGACATCGCCCGCGTGGCACGCGACATGATGGGCGGCAACGGCATCAGCGACGAGTTCGGCGTGGCGCGCCATCTGGTCAACCTCGAGGTGGTCAACACCTACGAGGGCACGCACGACATCCACGCGCTGATCCTCGGCCGCGCGATCACCGGCATCCAGGCTTTCAGCGCATGAGCCCCCGCCCGGCCGCTCCGAAGGGGCGAATCCCGCTTGGCGGGAAGCGGCCGAAGGCCGCAAGGGTGCACCAGTGAGCCGCCGGCTCGAGCTGACGCAGGCCGCTTCGACGATACCGGGCAAGGGGCAGGCTTGACCCCGCAGCCGCTGGCGGGCGTGCGCGTGCTCGATCTGAGCCGCGTGCTGGCCGGGCCGTGGTGCAGCCAGTTGCTGGCCGACTACGGCGCCGACGTGATCAAGGTCGAGCGCCCGGGCCACGGCGACGACACGCGCGAGTGGGGTCCGCCGTGGTGGGGCGACGCCGGCCAGCGCATGTCGGCCTACTACCTGAGCGCCAACCGCGGCAAGCGCTCGATCGCGATCGACCTCGCCAGCGCCGACGGGGTTGCGCTGGTGAAGCAGCTCGCCGCGCACGCCGACGTGCTGCTGGAGAACTACAAGGTCGGCCAGCTGGCGAAGTACGAGCTCGACCATGACGCGCTGCAGACGCTGAATCCGCGGCTGATCTACTGCTCGATCACCGGCTACGGGCAGGACGGGCCGTACGCGCCGGCCGCCGGCTACGACTTCGCGATCCAGGCCACCGGTGGCCTGATGAGCATCACCGGCGAGAAAGACGGCACGCCGGGGTCCGAGCCGCAGAAGGTCGGCGTCGCGGTGGCCGATCTGTTCACCGGGATGTATGCCACCACGGCGATCCTGGCCGCGCTGCACGAGCGGCAGCACACGGGCCGCGGCCGCTGGATCGACGCCGCGCTGCTCGACACCCAGGTCGCGATGCTGGCCAACCAGGCGAGCAACTTCCTGGTCGGCGGCAAGACACCCAGGCGCATGGGCAACGCACACGTCAACGTCGTGCCGTACCAGGTCTTCCGGACGGCCGACGGCCACATCGTGCTGGCGGTCGGCAACGACCGTCAGTTCCAGCGCTTCTGCCAATTGGCGGGGCACGACGACGTGGGCAGCGATGCCCGCTTCGCGACCAATGCGCTGCGCATCCAGCACCGCGATGAACTGACCCCGCAGATCGCGCGCTGGATGCGCGAGCGCACCACTGCGCAATGGACCGCGCTGCTCGAACCCAACTCGGTGCCGTGCGCGCCGATTCTCGATCTGCCAGAGGTGTTCAAGCACCCCCAGGTGGTGGCGCGCGGCATGAAGGTCGACAATGGCGGCATGCCGATGGTTGCGGCCCCGATGCGGCTGGACGGCCAGCGCGCGGTGTCGGCCGGCCCAGCGCCGCGTCTGGATGAGCATGGTGCGGCGATTCGCGATGCGTTGACGCGCGCCGACGCCTGGCCGGGTGCGCGGTGACTCAGGAGATTTCGATGGACACCAAGACCTCACCACTGTCTTTGCTGCAGGATGCCTCGCTGCTGCGCACCAACGCGCTGATCGACGGCCACTGGAGCGGTGCCAGCCGCCGCTTCGCGGTGCACGACCCGGCCACCGGCCACAAGCTGGCCGACGTGGCCAACCTCGGCGCCGACGAGGCGACCCAGGCCATCGCCGCCGCCAACGCCGCATGGCCGGCGTGGCGCAGCAAGACCGCTAGGGAGCGCCACGCCGTCCTGATGAAGTGGTTCGCTTTGCTGACCCAACACTCCGACGACCTGGCGCGCATCATGACCGCCGAGCAGGGCAAGCCGCTCGCCGAGGCGCGCGGCGAGGTTCTCTACGGCGCCAGCTTCATCGAGTGGTTCGCCGAGGAAGGCAAACGCGTCTACGGCGAGACGATCCCGACCACCGATCCCAACAAGCGCACGCTGGTGATCAAGCAGCCGATCGGCGTCTGCGCGGCGATCACGCCGTGGAACTTTCCGATCGCGATGATCACCCGCAAGGTGGCCCCTGCGCTCGCCGCTGGCTGCACGGTGGTCATCAAGCCCGCCGAGGCCACGCCGCTGTCGGCGCTGGCGTGCGCCGAACTGGCGCAGCGCGCCGGCATGCCCGCCGGCGTGCTCAATGTGGTGACCGCCGATGCGCAACGCTCGATCGAGATCGGCAAGGTGCTTTGCGCCTCCGACACGGTGCGCCACCTGTCGTTCACCGGCTCCACCGAGGTCGGCCGCATCCTGATGCAGCAGTGCGCGCCGACGGTCAAGAAGCTGTCGCTTGAACTCGGCGGCAACGCACCGTTCATCGTGTTCGACGATGCCGACATCGATGCGGCGATCGACGGTGCGATGGCCAGCAAGTACCGCAACGCCGGGCAGACCTGCGTGTGCGCCAATCGGCTCTACGTGCAAGACGGGGTGTACGACGAATTCGTGCGCAAGCTGGCCGCGAAGACCGGCACCATCAAGGTCGGCAACGGATTCGAGCCCGGCGTCAATCAGGGCCCGCTGATCGACGCGCAGGCGATGGCCAAGGTCGAGTCGCACGTGGCCGACGCGCGGGCCAAGGGCGGCAAGATCGTCACCGGCGGCTTGCGCATCGGCGAGCGCTTCTACGCGCCGACGGTGATCGCCGAGGCGAGCGCCGAGATGCTTTGCGCGCGCGAGGAGACCTTCGGCCCGGTGGCGCCGGTTTTCCGCTTCGAGACCGACGCCGACGCCATCCGCCTGGCCAACGCCACCGAGTTCGGCCTCGCGAGCTACTTCTACAGCCGCGACGTCGGTCGCATCTTCCGCGTCGCCGAGGCGCTCGAGTACGGCATGGTCGGCATCAACACCGGCATGATCTCGGTGGCCGAAGTGCCGTTCGGCGGCGTCAAGCAATCGGGGCTCGGCCGCGAAGGCTCGCACCACGGCATCGACGAGTACATCGAGATCAAGTACCTCTGTCTGGGCGACCTCGACAAGTAGCCGCGGCGCGCGCCTCAGGATCGAGGCGGCTGCTCGTCGTTGGCGGCGCGCTCGACGCGGCCCTGCGCCCGCGGGCGGTTCAGCGCGGCCTGGCTGGCCGCCAGGCTCAGCAAGGCGTTGGCATCGCGGCCGTCGTCGGGATAGCGCGCGACACCGATGTCGACCGCGACCTCGATCTCCTGGCCCGCGACGCCGAGCGGGCGCTGCAGCTTGCTCACCAGCTTGGCGGCGACGCGTTCGCCGTCGGCAGGGTCGTCGATCCAGGCCAACAGTACCGCGAAGCGGTCGGCTCCGATCGATGCCACAACGTCGCTGGCGCGCAGGCCCGAGCGCAGGCGCACCGCGATCTTGCGCCGTGCGACGTTGGCAGCCTCGGGCCCGAGCCTGGCCTGCGCGGCCGCGAGGCCCTCGACGCGCAGCTCGAGCACGGCCATCGAGGCGCGGTCGCGCTCTCGCAACGCCAGCAGGTGCGTCATGTGCTCCATCAACTGCGCCTGGTTGGGCAGCCCAGTGCCGAGGTCGGTGGCGTACGCGTGCCGCGTCTCCCCCTCGAACCGCTTGCGCTCGACGCCCTGGCGCAGCGCCAGCGCCAGTCGGTCGGGCTCGTCGCGTGCGGGGACAACCTCCTGCACGCCCAGCAGCAGCATTCGCGTCAGGTCGTCGGCCGTCGGCTCCGGGGTCACCACCACCAGCGCCACGTCCAGCGCGGCGCGCGACAACACGCCCCAACCCTCGAGAGTGCGCAGTTCGGCCGGGGTCGCTGCATGCAGCAGCAGCGCGTCGTAGCGACCGGCGTCGAGTCTTGCCGCCGCTTCGTCGAGGCTGGCGCAGCCATGCACGATGAACGGCCCGAGCGCCGACGTGGCCAGATCGGGCGGCGAACCGCCCTGACACAGCAACTGGATCGGCACGCTCATCGTCGCGGCGATGCTGCGGCAAACATGATGCGCCCGGCAGGCTCGGAAACACCGAACACGGCCATCAGTGCGAGGTTGGAGCGGGTGAAGGGAATCGAACCCTCGTATGAAGCTTGGGAAGCTGCCGTTCTGCCATTGAACTACACCCGCAGCGGCGGCCATTCTAGACGGCGATGACCGTGGCGCCGCGCCGATGCGAGACGCGTTGCACGCTAGGCCCGGGCAGCGGACTCAATCCGAGCCCAGCGACGCCGATTCGCTGAGCAATGGCGCCATACTGCCACCGCCCGTGCAACCCAGCCAGACCCTGCTGTCCGACCCGCGCGATCAAGCCCGGACGCTGATCGCGAGGCGCTTCCTGGCGGTGGCTGCCGTCGTATTCGCGCTGGCCTCCTTGCTCGTGGCCACCGGGACCTTCCCGATTCCCTACCGGCCGCAACTGGCCGCCGGTTTCGCCGCCGCGGCGCTCTTCTCGTTGGTGGCCAGGCGCTGGCCCGGCGACGCGCCGCAGTGGGCCGTGCTCGGCGTCAACGTCTGCGCGCTCGCGATGATCGCGTTCTACCTGACGCTGAGCGAGCTCGGCTTGAACTCGCCGGTGGTCGGTTTCATCACCATCTTGCCGATGGTGATCTGCGCGGCCGTCGGCGCCAGCGCGGGCATCGTCACCGCCGCGGTCGGCATTGCCTCGCTGTTGGCGCTGGCGTGGGCCGAGCACAGCGGCGCAATCGCCGGCGCCTCGCTGTTGAGCGCGCTGCCGCTGCCGCGTCGGCTGATCAACCACGTGCTGCTGGTGGGGGCGGGCCTGGCCTGCGGGCTGGTGATCGCGCACGTGCTCAAGGTGCAGCGCCGCGCCGGCGAGGAGCGCGAGGCGCGCTTCGTCGGGCTGCTCGGCATCGCCGTCGATACCTACTGGGAGCTCGACGCCCCGCTGCGCAGCGCGAACGTCTGGATTCGCAGTCACGACCAGCGCTTCGTGCCGCTGGATCGGCCGTTGGCTTCCCCTCCGTGGGAGGCGCCGCAATGCCGCGTCGATCCCGGCGTGCTGCAAACCCTGCCGGCTGACCTGGCCGCACAGCGGCCCTTTCGCAACCTGCAGGCGCGCTTGGATCTGGGCAACGGACGCATTCGCCACGAGCAGGTCAGCGGTCAGCCGCGCTTCGATCACCACGGTCGCTTCGCCGGCTACTGGGGAGTGACGCGTGACATCACCGCCGACGTGCAGATGCAGCAGGCGATGCACGCGACGCAGACGCGCTACCGCGACCTGTTCGAGGTCTCGCCGCTGGCGCTGGTGGTGCACCGGGATCTCTGCGTGGTCGATGCCAATCCCGCCGCGCTGAGGATGCTCGGCTATCCCGATCTGGCGTCGCTCGAGGGTCAACCCCTGCTGCAGAACCTCGACGCCGACGAAATGGCCACGGCTCGCCAGCGCGCGCTCGCCGCGCTCGCCGGCGAACGCCTGTCGCCCGCGGTGTTTCGCTGGGCGACGCGCGACGGGCGGCATCGCGTGGTGCGGGCGATCGCCACCCGCATCGAAGGCGTCGGGCAGTCGAGCCTGTTGTCGATCTTCGACGACATCACCGAGCTGCACGACGCGCAGGAGGCGCTGCGCCGTTCGGAGGCGACGCTCTCGCACGTGGTAGCAACCAGCCCCGACATGATCACGCTGAGCGACCTCGAAACCGGGCGGTTCGTGATGGTGAACGACACCTTCATGCGCTACAGCGGCTTGACGTCCGAGCAGGTCGTCGGCCGCACCGCCATCGAGCTCGAGATCTGGCCCGAGCCCGGCGAGCGCGCCGCGTTCATCGCCGCGGTGCGCGAGCGCGGCACCGTCACCAACTGGCCGCACGAGTTCGTCGCGCGCAGCGGCGAGCGCTACTCGTTGCTGTTGTCTGCGGCGCTGTTCGACCTCGAAGGGCGGCGCTACCTCGTGCTCAACGGGCGCGACGTCTCCGAGACCGAGCGTACCCGCCTGGCGCACGAGGCGGTGCTCGACAACGCGTCGCTGGGCATTGCCGTCACGCGCGAGCAGCGCTTCGTGCAGGCCAACCCCGCGCTGGAGCTGATGCTGGGTTGGCAAGGCGGCACGCTGACCGGTCAAGCGGGGCGTGTGGTGTGGGCCAGCGATGCCGAGTACGCCCAGATCGGCGCCACCCTCGGGCCCCGTCTGGCGCGTGGCGAGTCGGTGGAATTGGTTCGCGAGATGGTGCGGCGCGACGGCAGCACCTTCTGGTGCCGCATGCTTGTCAAGGCGGTCGACCCGTCGCATCCGATGCGCGGCGGCACGATCTGGATCGTCGAGGACATCACGGAACGCCGGCGCACCGAGCAGGCGCTGGCCAAGGCACGCGACGACGCCGAGGCCGCGAGCCGAGCCAAGAGCGCCTTCCTCGCCAACACCAGCCACGAAATCCGCACGCCGCTCAACGCTCTGGTGGGGCTGGCGCGGCTCGCACGCAGCCCCGAGGTCGACGAGGCGCGGCGCCGCCAGTACCTCGAGCAGATCGCCGACAGCGCAGAAACGTTGACCGCAGTGATCTCCGACGTGCTCGACCTGTCGAAGATCGAGGCCGGCAAGCTGCTGATCGACCACCTGCCCTTCGATCTCGGCGCGCTGTTCGACTCGCTGGCACGGGTGTACAGCACGCTGGCCGACGCGCGCGGGCTGACCTACCGGCAAGCCATCGCTCCGGGGTTGCAGCGCCGGGCGATGGGCGATCCGGTGCGCCTGCGCCAGATCCTGACCAACTACCTGAACAACGCGCTGAAGTTCACCCAACGCGGCGGCATCGTGCTGAGCGCGACCGCACCGCGCGCCAACTGGCTGCGCGTCGAGGTGAGCGACACCGGGCCCGGCATCGACCCCGCCGTGCAGCCGCAACTCTTCACGCCGTTCACGCAGGCCGACCAGTCGACCACGCGGCGTTTCGGCGGCACCGGCCTGGGGCTGTCGATCTGCCGCCAACTGGCCCAGCTGATGCACGGCCAGGTCGGTGTCGACAGCACGCCGGGTCACGGCAGCCGCTTCTGGGTCGAACTGCCGCTGGGTCGCGCGGCGTCGCGCTCGCCACTGGCGCCTGCCGGCGAAGACGATCGCGTCGGTTCGCTCGCCGGCGCGCGGGTGCTGATGGCCGAGGACAACGCGGTCAACATGATGATCGCGGTGGTGATGCTCGAGCAATGGGGTGCCGCCGTGTCGCAGGCAACCGATGGCGCACAGGCGCTCGAGGCGGTGGCGCAGGCCGAACGCGAAGACAGGCCGTTCGATGCGGTGTTGATGGATGTGCAGATGCCCGCGATGAGTGGCTACGAGGTGACGCGTCAGCTGCGCCAGCGCCACGACGCGAGGACGCTGCCGATCATCGCGTTGACCGCCGCCGCGCTGACTTCGGAGCGCGAGCTGGCACTGGCCGCGGGCATGAACGCGTTCCTCACCAAGCCGATCGACGCGCAGCGGCTGCGAGACACGCTGGTGGCGACGCTCGACGCGCGGCGCAGCGCTCGAATCGAGACACCGTAGTTCTCGCCGCCCAAGCACCGGGCGCAAGGCCGCTGCTCCGCTGGCAGGGCCCACGCGCATAGCCCGAGCGCGTTCGGCCGCTGCTGGCCAGCGGATATCCCTGAGGCTTGGGCGAGGTCGCCTGCGCTCACAATGCGTCGCCGGCACCGACCGGCGCCCGGAGGCCAGCCATGACCCGCACCCTCGCCCTGCCCCGCCGCCGCGCGCTCGCGTGGCTGGCATCGATCGCGGCGCTGCCGCACGCGGCACGCGCCGCTGCGCTCGACGGCCCGCTGACCATCGTCGTGCCGTACGCGCCGGGCGGCTCGAGCGATCGCGCCGGCCGCCTGGTCGGCGAGCGGCTGCAGGCCAAGCTCGGGGTCAACGTGATCGTCGAGAACCGCACAGGCGCCGGCGGGCGCATCGCCGCGCAGCAGGTCAAGCGCGCGAGCGCCGAGCAGAACATCGTGATCGTCGGCAACCCGGCGACGATGGTGATCGCCCCGGTGGTCTTCAAGGATGCCGGCTACGACGGCGAGAAAGACTTCCGACCGCTGTCGCAGGTCAGCGAATACGAGTTCGGCGTTGCGGTCGGCAAGGAGGTGCCGGTGCGCGAGTTGTCGCACCTGATCGCGTGGCTGAAGGCGAACCCCGAGAAGAACAACTTCGGCGTGCCCGCAACCGGCAGCCTGCCGCACTTCTTCGCGCTGATGCTCGGCGACGCGGTGAAGCTGTCGCCGCAGATCGTCGGCTACCGCGGCTCGGGCCCGCTGGCCAACGACCTGATCGGCGGCACCGTGCCGGTGGCGGTCGACACGCTCGACACGCTTTACCCGTTGCACGCGGCCGGCAAGATCAAGGTGCTGGCGGCATCGGGCGCGAAGCGCGCCGCGTTCGCGCAGGACGTGCCGACCTTCCGCGAAGCCGGCTTCGGCCTCACTGCCACCGGCTGGAACGCGTTCTTCGCTGCAGCGTCGATGCCGGCCGCGAAGGCGCAGACGATCGCAGCGGCGATCCGGGACGTGATGCGCGACGACGGGCTGCGCAAGGCATACGCCGCAACGCTGATGGCGCCGGTCGTCGCGACGCAGGCCCAGACCGAAGCGATGCTGAAGGCGTACCGCGCGCAGTGGCTGCCGGTGGTGGAGAAGTCGGGGTTCAGGCCCTGAGCGCAGCAGCCACCGAGCGCGCGCTGCGACCGGTGCGCAGCTACGTGCTGCGCGGTGGCCGCATGGGCAGCGGCCAGCAGCGCGCGCTGCGCGAGCTGGCGCCGCGCTTCGTGCTGCCTTTCTCTCGGAGGCCGCTCGACGCGGCGGCGGTGTTCGGCCGTCACGCGCCGCTGATCCTCGAAATCGGCTTCGGCATGGGCGATGCGACCGCGCGCATCGCAGCGGCCACGCCGGAAGTGGACCTTCTCGGCGTCGAGGTCCACCCGCCAGGGGTCGGCGCGCTGCTGCAACGCATCGAGGCGCTCGCGCTGACCAACCTGCGGGTCGTGCAGCACGATGCGGTCGAGGTGCTCGCCGAGATGATCGCGCCACAGTCGCTGGCCGGTGCGTTCGTGTTCTTTCCCGACCCCTGGCCGAAGAAGCGCCACCACAAGCGGCGCCTGATCCAGCCGCCGCTGGTGTCGCTGCTGGCCTCGCGGCTGGCCCCAGGCGCCACGCTGCACCTGGCCACCGATTGGGAGCTCTATGCGCAGCAGATGCTGCAGGTGCTCGGCGCCGAACCGGCGCTCGTCAACACCGCCGACGGTTTCGCGCCGCGGCCGGCGTATCGGCCGCCGACCAAGTTCGAGCAGCGCGGCGAGCGCCTCGGCCACACCTGCCGCGACCTGGTGTTCCGCAAACGTTGAGCGCCCGCTGCCGCGCCGCGGTGCCCTAAGCTTGGCGTCCGGAGCCGGGCGATGCCGCAACCTGCGCGGTAGGCAAGGCGGCGCGGGCCGGTTCGCAATGCTGGAGGAAGGCTATGCAGATCCACGACAAGGTCGCCATCGTCACCGGCGGCGCCAGCGGCATCGGTGCCGGATTGGTCCATCGCTTCTCCGCCGACGGTGCGGCGGGCGTCGTCGCCGCCGATGTGAACGCGGCCGCTGCGGCCGCGGTAGCCGCGGCCGCCGGTCCGCGGGCCGTCGGTCTGCGCTGCGACGTGAGCCGCGAGGCCGACCTTCAGACGCTCGTGCGCGCGACGCTGCAGCGCTTCGGCCGCATCGACGTGTTCGTCTCCAACGCCGGCATCCTCGGCCCGGCCGGCGGCATCGAGATCGACGACGCGGTGTGGGAGTCGATGTGGAAGATCCACGTGATGGCCCACGTCTGGGCCGCGCGCGCGGTGCTGCCCGGCATGCTCGCCGCCGGCGGCGGCTACTTCATCGTCACCGCGTCGGCGGCGGGCCTGCTGAACATCGTCGAGTCGGCGCCGTACGGCGTGACCAAGCACGCCGCGGTCGGCTTCGCGGAGTGGCTGCGCATCGCGTACGGCCGGCGCGGCATCCGCGTGTCGTGCCTGTGCCCGCAGTCGGTGCGCACGGCGATGACCGCTGCCGGCGCCGGCTCGGCCGGCGTCGACGGCATGCTCGGCCCCGAGCAGGTGGCGCAGGCGGTGCTCGACACGATGCAGCAGGAGACGTTCCTTTGCCTGCCGCACCCCGAGGTGCTCGGCTACCTGCAGCACAAGGCGCAGCACTACGACCGCTGGCTCGGTGGAATGCAGAAGGTGTACGCGCAGCACGTCGGCGCCGCGCAGGGCTGACGCGCGCCCGGCCGCGGCGGCGCCCTCGCCGCTCAACCGACCCAGCGCACGGCCCCGGTCGATGCGGTGACGAACACGACGATGCCGAAGGCGATGCGGTACCAGGCGAACGGTACGAAGCTGTGGCTGGCCACGTAGCGCAGCAGCCAGCGCACGCAGAAGAACGCCGCGACGAACGACGTCAGCATGCCGACGCCCCACATGCCGAGGTCGCTGCCGTTCAGCAGCGCGCGCTCCTTCCACAGCGAGTACGCCCCGGCCAGCACCAGGGTCGGGATCGCCAGGAAGAACGTGAACTCGGTGGCCGCGCGGCGCGACAGCCCGAACAGCATGCCGCCGATGATCGTCGCGCCCGAGCGGCTGGTGCCCGGGATCAGCGCGAACGCCTGCGCGATGCCGACCTTCAATGCGTCGAGCGCGGTCATGTCGTCGACCTCCACCACCCGCACGTGGTGATTGCGGCGCTCGGCCCACAGGATGACGAGGCCGCCGAGGATGAAGGTGGTCGCCACGGTCGGCGCATTGAACAGGTGCTCCTTCAAGGCCTTGCCGAACGCCAGGCCGAGCAGCGCCAGCGGAAGGAACGCGATGCCCACGTTGAGCAGCAGCCGCCGTGCCTTGGC
>DASURM010000249.1:0-4222 GCA_036280035.1 Burkholderiaceae bacterium
CTCGCGGACCATCCCGTCGTTGTCGAAGAAGAGCACTTCGACCGCGTGTGTGCCCGTGATACCCGTGTAGTGGATCGCGATGCTGTCGACGCCGCGCAGCACGTCGAGCACGGTGAAATTGATGTGGTCGAAGACCTCGAATCCACGCTTCACGTAGGCGCGCAATGCCGCCTTGCCCTGCACGGTGCCGCTGGGGTCGTGACTCAGCCGCGCGATCAGCGGCGAATGGAAGATCACGTCGTCGGTGTAGAAGGCCAGCACGCGGTCGAGATCCTTCGACTCGAACGCGGCGACCCACCGCTTGACGTAATCGGCGGTTTTCTCCTTCGTCAGCATCGCCATCTCCTGGGGGGACTGGAGCCTGGCGGCCGAATCGTGGCCGCCGTCGTCGAATCAGTTTGCCACGCCCTGCGCGCGGCCGCGATGGCGCAAAATCCCTGTTCCTTGTGCGCGGGCCCGGTTGCGGCGCGCGCTACGAACCCACGAGCGAGGCCCCGTATGTCCAGCACCGTCACCGCCAACCCCTCCGCCGCTGCCGCCTACCCGTCGGTGCAGTTGTTCATCGGCGGCCAGTGGCGCGACGGCGGCGAGCGCAAGACGCTGGCGGTGCGCGACCCCGCGAGCGGCCAGGCGATCGGCAGCGTCGCGGTGGCGACCCGCGCCGACCTCGACGCCGCGTGCGCAGCGGCGCAGCAGGGCTTCGACGCCTGGCGCAAGGTGCCGGCGTTCGAGCGCGCCAAGACGATGCGCGAGGCCGCGCGGCTGCTGAAGGAGCGCGCCGACGGCATCGCGCGCTGGATGACGCAGGAGCAGGGCAAGCCGGTGGCCGAGTCGAAGGCCGAGATCCTGATGGCCTGCGACATCATCGAGTGGTTCGCCGAGGAGGGCCGACGCGTGCAGGGCCGCATCCTGGCGCCGCGCCAGGCCGGCGTGCTGCAGCAGGTGTTCAAGGAGCCGGTGGGGCCGGTGGCGGCCTTCACGCCGTGGAACTTCCCGATCAACCAGGTGGTGCGCAAGCTGAGCGCGGCGCTGGCCACCGGCTGCTCGATCGTCGTCAAGGCACCGGAGGAGACCCCGGCGTCGCCGGCCGAGTTGATCCGCGCGTTCGCCGACGCCGGCGTGCCCGCCGGCACCGTCAACCTGGTGTACGGCAACCCGGCCGAGATCTCGCAGCACCTGATCCCGCACCCGGCGATCCGCAAGATCACCTTCACCGGGTCGACCATCGTCGGCAAGCAGTTGGCCGCGCTGGCCGGCCAGCACATGAAGCGGGTGACGATGGAACTGGGCGGCCACGCGCCGGTGATCGTCGCCGCCGACGCCGACATCGCCCGGGCAGCCAAGGTCGCGGGCGTCGCCAAGCTGCGCAACGCCGGCCAGGTGTGCATCTCGCCGACGCGCTACCTGGTGCACAACGACGTCCGCAAGGCGTTCGTCGACGCCTTCGTTGCGGTGGCCAAGGGCGCCAAGATCGGCCACGGGCTGGAAGTCGGCACCACGCTCGGCCCGCTGGCCAATCCGCGGCGGCTGACCGCGATGCAGAAGATCACCGACGACGCGCTGACGCGCGGCGCCACGCTGGCTGCCGGCGGGCAGCGCATCGGCGCGAGCGGCAACTTCTTCGAGCCGACGATCGTCGTCGACGCGCCGCTCGACAGCCTGCTGCTGACCGAGGAGCCGTTCGGCCCGATGGCCTCGGTGCGCGGCTTCGACAAGCTCGAAGACGCGATCGCCGAGGCCAACCGGCTGCCGTGGGGCTTGGCGGCCTACGCCTTCACGACCTCGCTGAAGACCGCGCACGAGCTGACCCACGGCATCCAGGCCGGCATGCTGTGGATCAACCAGGCCGCCGCGCCGTGGGCCGAGATGCCGTTCGGCGGCGTCAAGGATTCGGGCTACGGCTCCGAAGGCGGCCCCGAGGCGCTCGAGGCGTACCTCAACACCAAGTCGGTGGCGGTGCTCAACACCTGATCACGCTGCGCGCCAACGAAAAGCGGCGCCGTGGCGCCGCTTTGCACTTGGGATGGGCCGGGCCCTTGCGTCAGTGGACAGTGGGCTCGACGAACGGCGTCGCGAAATCGCGGCCGATCACGGTGCGGGCGTGCAGGTAGTTGAGCCTGGCGCGCTCGGACATCGCGTCGAGATCGACCCGGCCGCCGGCGTCGCACTCGAAGGCCAGCGCGCGGCCTTCGTGGAACAGCGACTGGAAGCGCAGCACGTAGCCGGTGGTGCGGCGGATTTCGGTGGCTCGGCTGTGCATGGTGGGGTCCTTGGTTCGGCAGAGGAATCTGGCCCTTCAGTTGCGCCGTCGCAGGCGGCGGTTCAAACAGTCACCGGGCCGCACGATTGACCGGCTTACGCCGTGGCGGGCGGCTCCGATGTCTCGGTTTCGGCCGGCAGCACCACCGTCAGCAGGGCGCCGCTCGTGCCGTCCGTGCGGTTTGTGGCTCGCAACTCGCCGCCGTAGCGCTCCACCAGGCCCCGACTGATCCACAAGCCGAGGCCGGTACCGTCCTTCTTGGTGGTCATGAAAGGCCGGAAGTACTCACTCTCGTCTTCTGCCCCAAAACCAGGGCCTGTGTCGATCAGATCGATCTCGATTTGAGCGTCGCCGCAGTCGCGGCTGGACAGCGTCAGCTTGCCGCCCTCGGGCATGGCCTGGATGGCATTGACGAGGCCGTTGATCAGCACCTGCTGCAACTCCTGCCGGTTGATCAACGCCGGCCGCGTCGCCCTCAGGTCTTTCACCACCTCGATGCGTGCGCGCGACAGCAAGTGCTGCACCAGCACCAAGCTGTCGGCGATCGCCTGCGCGCTGTCGACCCGCTCGACGTAGCCCGCGTACTCGCCCGGGCGTGCGTACTGCAGCAGCTGCGTGACGATCAGCCGCATGCGCTCGACCTGCGCGTCGATCAGCCTCAGCTCGGTGTTCACCGGCTTGGCCTTGCGTCCGAGCGTCTCGCGCACCAGGTCGAGGTTGCCCTGGATCACCGCGATCGGGTTGTTGATCTCGTGCGCGATGCCCGCCGTCAACTGGCCGATCGCGGCCAGCTTCTCGCTCTTGATGAGCTGCGCCTGCGCCGACTGCAGCTCGCGCGTGCGTTCGACCACCTTGCGGTCGAGGTCGTCGTGCGAGCGCCGCAGCGCCTGCGTGCTGCCGTCGATGGCATCGAGCAGGTGGTCGAGGTGGCCGGCGAGGCGGCCCAGTTCGTCGATGCGGCCCGCAACGCCGGTGCGCGCCGCGAGGTCACCCGCCTCGACCGCGTGCATGGTCTGCGTCATGCGCTCGATCGGCGTGAAGATGCGGCGTGCCCAGGTCAGCGCCAGCGTCATCGCCAGCGCCATCAGCACCAGCATCACCGCACCCATGCCGAACAGCACCCCGAGCTTGACCTGCTGGAACGGGCGGTCGAGAAAGCCGACGTACAGCATGCCGATGCGGCGGCCCGCTGCGTTGGTCAGCGGCTCGTAGGCCGACACGTACCGGTCGTCGACGACGAAGGCGCGGTCGAGCCAGGTGTCGCCGCGGCCGAGCACGGCGTCGCGCACCACCTGCGAGGCGCGGGTGCCGATCGCGCGCTGGCTGTAGGTGCCGAACAGCCGCACGTTGGTCGAGATGCGAACGTCGTCGAGCAGGAGCGTCGCGGTACCCTCGCTGCCGAACGGCAGGGCGCCGCGTGGGTAGACGATTTCGTTGAGGTGGTCGATGAACGCCAGGTTGCGGTTCAGCAGCACGCCGCCGCGCAGCATCCCGAGTGCCCTTCCGTCGAGCGCGCGCACCGGTGCCTGCGCCAGCATCACCATCGCGCGATCCTCCGCCGTGCGGTCGCTCGGTGCCGCGTTGCGCGTGGGCATCAGCTTCACCGGTACGCGAGCCATCAGCTCCGGCGCGATGCGCTCGAACTGCGCGCTCTCCAGCAACTCCACCCGCGCCAGGCCCTCGCCGGCGCCGTGCTCGCTGGCGTGCGCTGCCAAGGCGTCAGCGGGCAGCAGTTCGAGGAACTCCAGCGCGTGGCGCTCCTTGGCCAGCGTCATCAACCGCGCCAGCGTGGCAGCGTCGTTGCGCTGCACCGCGTCGACCAGGGCGTTCGATTGCGCCACCGCCAGCGTGCTGGCACCGACCTCGGCCTGCACGCGGTCGAAGTAGCCGTGCGCGACGCTCAAGTCGCTGCGGACCTTGGTGATCAGCAGGGCATCGAGCGCCGAGTCGCCCCAGACGATC
>DASURM010000250.1:0-2150 GCA_036280035.1 Burkholderiaceae bacterium
GCCACCGGCATCAGCTCGATCGCGGTGATCCCCAGCGCCACCAGATCGCCCAGGCGATCGATCGCACCGAGGTAGGTGCCCTGCGGCGTGAAGCAGCCGACGTGCAGTTCGTAGATCACCGCCTCGTGCCACGGGCGCCCGCGCCAGTGATCGTCGGGCCATTCGAAGGCCAACGGATCGACGAGCGCGCTCGGCGCATGGACATCGTCCGGGTTGGCGCGCGACGCCGGATCGGGCACCGCGTTGGCCTCGCCGTCGATGCGATAGGCGTAGCGCGTCGAGGTATCGGCCCGCGGCACCGTCAGCTCGAACCAGCCGCCGGGCAGGCGCCGCATCGGCGCGCTGCCGGCATCGGGCCCGGCGCTGCGGACCAGGTCGACGCGCCGCGCGTCGGGTGCCCACAGGCGAAAGCGCGCACCGCCCCCGGGCGCGAGGCACGCCCCGAACGGCATCTCGTGCATCGCGCGGCTCATGCGTGCTTGCGCACGCGGATCAGCGCCAGCGCGCGGCCGCCCAGCGAGTACGCCGAGTCGGCGCCGAGTCCCCGGGCTGGCGCGACCACGTCGTCGCGCGAGGTGTCCAGCAGCAGCTCGGCCGTGCCGCGGCGTGCGGCGGCCGGCAGCGTGAACGACACCGGATCGACCGCCGCGTTGAACAGCATCACGAAACTGTCGTCGCTGATCGGCCGCCCCTGCCCGTCGACATCGGTCAGTCCGTTGCCGGCCAGGAACACCGCAAGCGCGCGCGCCTGGACATCGCGCCACGCCTCGGCGGTCATCTCCGAGCCGTCGGGCCGCAACCACAGCAAGTCGCGCACGTTGTCGCCGACCCGCGGCGTGCCGTGGAAGAAGTCGCGCCGGCGGAACAGCGGGTGCGCCGCGCGCAGCCCGATCAGGCGGCGCGTGAACGCCAGCAGGGCCTGCTGGCGCTCGCCGAGCGACCAGTCGAGCCACGAGTTCTCGTTGTCCTGGCAATAGGCATTGTTGTTGCCGCGCTGCGTGCGGTCGATCTCGTCGCCGGCCAGCAGCATCGGCACGCCGAGCGACAGCAGCAGCGTGGCGATCAGGTTGCGCTGCTGGCGCGCACGCAGGGCCAGCACGGCCTCGACGTCGGTGTCGCCTTCGACGCCGTGGTTGCTCGACAGGTTGTGGTTGTGGCCGTCGCGATTGTTCTCGCCGTTGTCCTCGTTGTGCCTGTCGTCGTAGCTCACCAGGTCGCGCAGCGTGAAGCCGTCGTGTGCGGTGATGTAGTTGATGCCGGCGTGCGGGCGGCGGCGGTTGCGGTCGTAGAGGTCGCTCGAGCCGGTCAGTCGCTGCGCGAACTCGCCGATCACGCCGCCATCGCCCTTCCAGTACGCGCGCATCGCGTCGCGGTACTTGTCGTTCCATTCGGTCCACCCGGGCGGGAAGTGGCCGACCTGGTAGCCGTCGCTGCCGAGGTCCCACGGCTCGGCGATCAGCTTGGCGCGCGAGACCACCGGATCCTGGCGCAGCGCGTCGAAGAAGCCGCTGAGCGTGTCGACCGCGTGCTGCTCGCGTGCCAGCGCCGATGCGAGATCGAAGCGGAAGCCGTCGACGTGCATCTCCGACACCCAGTAGCGCAGCGAGTCCATCACGAGTTGGAGCACCCGGGGGTGCGGCAGGTTCAGCGTGTTGCCGCAGCCGGTGTAGTCCTGATAGCGGCGCGGATCGCCGGGCATCAGCCGGTAGTACGAGGCGTTGTCGATGCCGCGAAAGGCCAGCGTGGGCCCCAGTTCGCTGCCCTCGGCGCTGTGGTTGTAGACCACGTCGAGCACGACCTCCAGGCCGGCGGCGTGCAGCGTGCGCACCATGGTCTTGAACTCGTTGACCTCCCCGCTGGCCAGGTAGCGCTGGTGCGGTGCGAAGAAGCCGAGCGTGTTGTAGCCCCAGTAGTTGCTCAGGCCCCGCTCGACGAGCCTGCGCTCGTCGATGAATGCGTGCGCGGGCATCAGCTCGATGGTCGTCACGCCCAGGCGCTTCAGATAGTCGACCATGGGTTCGCACGCCAGCGCGGCGAAGCTTCCGCGCAGCGCCTGCGGTACCAGCGGATGGCGCTGCGTGAAGCCGCGCACGTGAAGCTCGTAGATGACAGTTTCGCTCCACGGCACACCGGGTGCGCGATCCTCGCCC
>DASURM010000251.1:0-6924 GCA_036280035.1 Burkholderiaceae bacterium
TGACCTGTTCGAACACGACGCCGGTCAGGCGGCCGTTCGCATGGGTGAATTCCTTCGGCACGAGAAAGTTGAAGATCGGGATGCCCTCGTGCATCGCGTCTTCCTTCTCCCACGGCGAGGCCTTCATGTCGTCGAAGGTCGAGCGCACGATGACCTTGACGTCGTCGGCGCCCAGGCGGCGCGCCGAGCGGCAGCAGTCCATCGCGGTGTTGCCGCCGCCGAGCACGATGACGCGCCTGCCCACCTTGTTGACGTGGCCGAAGTAGACCGAGGCCAGCCAGTCGATGCCGATGTGGATCTTGTCCTTCGCCTCCTGGCGGCCCGGAATCTCGAGGTCGCGCCCGCGCGGCGCGCCGCAGCCGACGAACACTGCGTCGTAGGGCTGCGCCAGCAGCGCCTTCATCGAGTCGATGCGCTGGCCGCCGCGAAAGTCGACCCCGAGGCCGACGATGTAGCCCACCTCTTCGTCGATCACTTCTTCGGGCAGGCGGAAGCGTGGCACCTGCGTGCGCATGAAGCCGCCGGCCTTGGCGTCGCCTTCGAACACGGTGACCGAATAGCCCTGCACCACGAGGTCGCGCGCCACCGTGAGCGACGCCGGCCCCGCGCCGACGCAGGCGACGCGCCTGCCGTTCTTGGCCGCGGGCGAGCGCGGCAGCATCGCGCGGATCTCGCCGTCCTTGAAATCGGCCGCCACGCGCTTGAGGCGGCAGATGGCGACGGGCTCCGGCTTCTCTGCGTTCTTCTCCTCGACCCGGCCGCGCCGGCAGGCGGGTTCGCAAGGCCGGTCGCAGGTGCGGCCGAGGATGCCGGGAAAGACATTGCTCTCCCAGTTGACCATGTAGGCCTCGTTGTAGCGGCCCTGCGCGATCAGGCGGATGTACTCGGGGACGGGAGTGTGGGCCGGGCAGGCCCATTGGCAATCGACGACCTTGTGGAAGTAGGTCGGATCCGCCACGTCAGTGGGGTGCACTCAATGGTCTCCTGCGGGCCCGCGTCGCGCGGCCGCTGCGCGGCCTTGGCGATCGATCCCGCGAATCGCAAACGCGGCGAGTCTACGCCGGTTGGGTGAAGCGGATCCGGGTGCGTGCCCGAATGACCACAGTCGATCAGGCAGGCATCACGCGCAGGCCGGACTTCATTCCCGGCGCCAGCTTGCCCTTGCGCGCCCGTTTGCCCGCGTAGCCGGCGAGCATCGCGCCTTGCAGGGTCTCCTGCTTCGGCTTGCCGGCGCGGCTCGCGCCGTGCACGCTCAGCGCGCCGCCGAAGCTTGCCACCGACTGCAGCGGGTCCTTGGTGTCGACGGCCATCAGCGTCAGGCCGCGACCGCCGTTGGGCTGCAGCTTCACCTCGTCGAGCGCGAATACCAGCAGATGCCCCGAGCGTGACAGGCACGCCAGCTTGTCGTGGGCGGGGTCCACTGCCACTGGCGGCAGGAGATGGTCACCCTCGTCCAGCGACAGAAAGGCCTTGCCGCCGCGCTGGCGGCTGTGCAGATCGGCGGCGCGGGCCTGCAGGCCGAAGCCGCCGGAGTTCGCGAGCAGCAAGGTGGTGTCGCCAGCGCCGGCGAAGTAGTGCACCGCCTGCGTGCCGCTTTCGAGATCGACCAGCGAAGTGATCGGTTGGCCGTCGCCGCGGCCGCCGGGCAGCGCCGACACCGCGACGCTGTAGGCGCGGCCGTTGCTGCCGAACGCCAGCAGCGTGTCGACGCTGCGGCAGGCGAAGATTCCGTACAGGCCGTCGCCGGCCTTGAAGGCCAGCGTATCCGGGTCGACTTCATGGCCTTTCATCGAACGCAGCCAGCCCTTGGCGCTGACCACCACGGTGACCGGCTCGTCGACGACGCGGATCTCGGCCACTGCCTTCTTCTCGGCCTGGATCAGCGTGCGGCGCGGGTCGCCGTGCGCCTTGGCGTCGGCCTCGATCTCCTTGATCAGCGTGCGCTTGAGCGTCGCCGCGCTGCCGAGGATGTCTTCGAGCTTGCCCTGTTCGTCGCGCAGGTCCTTCAGTTCCTGCTCGATCTTGATCGCCTCGAGCCGCGCCAACTGGCGCAGCCGCAGGTCGAGGATGTCGTCGGCCTGCCGGTCGCTCAGCTTGAACCTGGCCATCAGCGCGGGCTTCGGCTCGTCGCTCTTGCGGATGATCCGGATCACCTCGTCGACGTTCAGCAGCACGAGCTGCCGGCCTTCGAGGATGTGGATGCGCTCGAGCGCCTTGCTCAGCCGGTGCTGCGAGCGCCGCTGCACGGTGGCTTGGCGGAAGGCGATCCACTCGGCGAGCACCTGGCGCAGGCTCTTCTGAGTCGGCCGGCCATCGCGGCCGACCATCGTCAGGTTGAGCGGCGCGCTGGTCTCGAGGCTGGTGTGCGCCAGCAAGGTGGCAACCAGGTCGGCGACATCGACGGTGCGCGTCTTCGGCTCGAACACCAGCCGCACCGGTGCGTCCCTGCCCGACTCGTCGCGCACCGCATCGAGCACCGCGAGCACCGTCTGCTTGAGCTGCCCCTGCTCTTGCGTCAGCGCCTTCTTGCCGAGCCTGACCTTGGGGTTGGTCAGTTCCTCGATCTCCTCCAGCACCTTCTGCGCGCTGGTGGCGGGCGGCAGTTCGGTCACCACCAGTTGCCATTGGCCGCGCGCCAGGTCTTCGATCTTCCAGCGCGCACGCACCTTCAGCGAGCCGCGGCCGCTGGCGTAGGCGGCGCGGATGTCATCGTCGCTGCTGATGATCTGGCCGCCGCCGGGGTAGTCGGGGCCCGGCAGCAGCGTGAACAGGTCGTCGTCGCCGAGCTTGTCGTTCCTGATCAGCGCCACCGCGGCGGCGGCGACCTCGCGCAGGTTGTGGCTCGGGCACTCGGTGGCCAGGCCGACCGCGATGCCCGAGGCGCCGTTGAGCAGCACGAACGGCAGCCGCGCCGGCAGCAGTGCCGGCTCGTCGGTCGAGCCGTCGTAGTTGGGCACGAAGTCGACCGTGCCTTCGTCGATCTCGTCGAGCAGCAACCGCGCGATCGGGCTCAGCCGCGCCTCGGTGTAGCGCATCGCCGCGGCGCCGTCGCCGTCGCGGCTGCCGAAGTTGCCCTGGCCGTCGACCAGCGGGTAGCGCTGCGAGAAGCCCTGCGCCATGCGCACCAGCGCGTCGTAGGCCGCGGTGTCGCCGTGCGGATGGAACTTGCCCAGCACATCGCCGACCACGCGAGCGCTCTTCACCGCCTTGGCGCCCTGGGTGCCGTAACCGAGCCCCATGCGGTGCATCGAATAGAGGATTCGCCGCTGCACCGGCTTCAGGCCGTCGCAGACGTCGGGCAGCGCGCGGCCCTTGACCACCGACAGCGCGTATTCGAGGTAGGCACGCTCGGCGTACTGCGCCAGCGAGACCGCGCCACCGTCGGCCGGCGGCATCAACGAGAGTTGTTCGGGCATCGGAGAAGACTTCGGAACCAGTGGTCGGGATCAGCGCGGAAACCGCTCGCGCAGCTTGACCTTCCAGAACTTGCCGGTCGAGGTGCGCGGGATGGCGTCGATCACCTCGTAGCGATCGGGTAGCTGCCACTTGGCGAAGCCGTGCCGCAGCAGGTGCTCGCCCAATTCGGCCGGTGCGGCGCTCTTGCCGGGTTTGAAGACCACGCACGCCAGCGGCCGCTCGCCCCATTTTTCGTGCGGGATCGCGATCACCGCGGCCTCGGCCAGCGCCGGGTGCGCCATCAGCGCATTCTCGAGGTCGACCGACGAGATCCACTCGCCGCCCGACTTCACCAGGTCCTTGGTGCGGTCGGTGATTCGCAGGTAGCCCAGCGGGTCGAGCGTCGCGACGTCGCCGGTGCGCAGCCAGCCGTCGGCGGTGAATTTGTCCGGCGGCGAGCCCACCTTGTGGTACGAGCCGGTGATGAACGGCCCGCGCACCTGCACCTCGCCCATCGTGGCCCCGTCCCACGGCGCGAACGAGCCGTCGTCGGTCTGCAGCCGCAGCGACACCAGCGGCACCACCATGCCGGCGGTGGCGCCGCGCTTGAACCGCTCGTCGTCGCTGGCGTCGCGCAGCTCGGAGCGGGCAAACACCGCGGTGGCCAGCGGCGACGTTTCGGTCATGCCCCAGCCCTGCTGGATCGTGATGCCCTGGCGAGCGAAGGCGCGGATCAGCGACTCGGGCACCGCAGCGCCGCCGACCAGCGAGCGCATGCCCGCGGGCAGCTTCCAGCGCGTCGAACCCTCGGCGAGCGCGCGCTCGTAGGCCTGGATCAGCCCGAGCCAGATCGTCGGCACGCCGAGCGACAGCGTCGGCGGCTCGAGCGTGATCAGGTCGAGCAGGTCGTCGGGGTGCAGGTGCGGCCCCGGAAACACCAGCTTCGCGCCCTGCATCACCGCGCCGTACGGCATGCCCCAGCAGTTGGCGTGGAACATCGGCGTCACCGGCAGCACGACGTCGGTGTTGCGCAGGCCCCAGATGTCGGCACCCATCGCCACCAGCGTGTGCAGGATCATCGAGCGGTGCGAGTAGACGACGCCCTTGGGCCGCCCGGTGGTGCCCGACGTGTAGCACATCGCCACCGGGTCGTTCTCGTCGTGCTCGGCAGAGTCGAAGCGCGACGCGTCGCTGTCTCGGAGCAGCGCCTCGTAATCGATGAACGCCGGCTCGACGGCCGCGCCGGAAAACGGGAACACGATCACCTTCTCGAAGCGGTGCGCGGCCGCGAACTGGCGGTACAGCGGCAGCAGGATGTCGTCGACGATCAGGAAGCGGTCGTCGGCATCGCCGGCGATCCAGCCGAGTTCGTCGGCCGCCAGGCGAAGGTTGAGCGTGTGCATCACGCCGCCGGCGGCCGGAACGCCGAAGTAGCACTCCAGGTGCGCGTGGTGGTTCCAGGCCAGCGTCGCGACGCGATCGCCGCGCTTCAGGCCGAGCTTCAGCAGCGCCGCGGCGAGCTGGCGCGTGCGCGCAGCGAACTCGCCGTAGCTGTGGCGGCGCAGCGACTTGTCGGGCAGCCGCGAGACGATCTCGTTGCCCGCGAAGACCGTTCGCGCGCGCTCGAGCACGTCGTTGAGCGACAGGCGAACCTCCATCATCGTGGCCTGCATTCGCGTCTCCTCAAGGATGAAGCTTCAACTGCTGCGCACCGCGCGACTGCCGGCGCTGCAGCAGCACCCAGTACAGCTCGAGCACCTGCTGCACGTGCGCGCGCGTCTCGTCGATCGGCGGCAGCCGGCCGCCGCTGCGTCGCACCGCATCACTGCCCGCGCTCCACGCAGCCAGCGCGAGGTCGATGCGCCGGTGGCGCTCGAGCAACTGCGCCATCAGCCGCGCACCGACGCCGATGTTGGTGCGCGGCTCGGCCAGCCGCGCGGCGATTTCGCGCTGACTGGCGCCCTTGCCCATCAACGGCGCGGCAGTCGCCGGCATGATCTGCATCAGCCCCACCGCCCCCTTGGGCGACACCGCGCGCTCGTCGAATCCCGACTCCACCGCGATGAGTGCATTGAGCAGTTCGCTGTCGACTCCGTGCCTGGCCGCGGCCTCGCGCACCCACGGCTGCACGCGCCGGACCTCGGGCGCGATATCCAGCCAGGTCAGGATCGCCGACGGCGACATGGTCTTGCCGGGCACCCGGTCGACCTTCGCTGCCGAGGTCGCTTCGTCGCCGATCACCAGGCCGTAGCGCGAGTCGAGTTGCCGCTCGGCGAAGTGCGCGACACCTTCGGCGTCGACATAACCCCACAGTGCGGCGTGCGCGAGCACGCTGCCGCCGAGCGTCGCGGCCGCCACCGCGGCAACCCTCACGGCGGCTCCAGTCCGAGCGCGACGCGCGCCGCGTATTCGCGATCGAGCATGCTCATCACGATCAGCGAGTCGTAGCCCGCTCCGGTGGTGCCGTCGGCGCCGACGCCGCCGATGCTCACGCGCACGCTCTCGCGCAAGCGGCCTTCCTCGACGAAGCCCTCGCTCTGGTAGAGCGCCAGCGCGCGCGTGTTGAGCGACTTCACGTCGAGCCAGAAGCGGTGCGCGCGCAGGTCGCGAAACGCCATGCGCTTGAGTTGCCGCACGCATTCGCGACCGAGCCCCTGCCCCTTGGGCTGCAGCACCACGCGCTTGAGTTCGACGCTGCCGTGCGGATTGCGGCACCCTTGCAGGATCACGAACCCCGCGGCCTCGTAGCCCTCGCCCGCCTCGACGATGAAGTGGCGGAAGTCCGGGAAGCGCACCGCGCCCTCGTGCTGCGTGCGCTCCCACGGCGTGATGAACGGCAGGTTCAGCGCATCGGTCTCGACCGAGATCACGAAGTCGAGGTCCGACAGCATCGTCGGGCGCAGCCGCAGCCGCGGCGGGTGCGCGAGTTCGGCGTCGGCGTGGGCGCTCATCGCCACCTCTGCGCGGCAGCGCGCGGCCTCGCGGGAGAACGGAGCCTAGACATCCAACTCCACCGTGTCGGCCTTGAGTTCCATCAGCTCGCGCCGCGCCTGCGCCTCGCCCTTGCCCATCAGCCGGGTCAGCGACTGCGCGGTCGCGTCGAGCCCCAACTCGGCATAGGCCACTTGGAGCAGCCGCCGCGTGTCGGGGTTCAGCGTCGTCTCCCAAAGCTGTTCGGCACTCATCTCGCCCAGGCCCTTGAAGCGGCTGATGGTCCAGCTGTTCTCGCGCGCACCCTCCTTGCGCAGCCGGTCGAGCGTGGCTTCGAGTTCGCCGTCGTCGAGCGCGTAGATCTTGGCGGCGGGCTTCCTGCCGCGCGCCGGCGCATCGACGCGGTACAGCGGTGGCTTGGCCACGTGCACGTGGCCGTGCTCGATCAGCTTCGGGAAGTGCCGGAAGAACAGCGTCAGCAGCAACACCTGGATGTGCGAGCCGTCGACGTCGGCGTCGCTGAGGATGCACACCTTGCCGTAGCGCAGACCTGACAAGACGCCCCCAGGCTCGTACGCTGCGCGTCCATCTCCACCC
>DASURM010000252.1:0-3105 GCA_036280035.1 Burkholderiaceae bacterium
GTCGCCGAGCGGCGAGATCACTCCGATGCCGGTGATGTCGACCATTCGATCGGGCCCTCCGGCGCGCGCCGCGCCATCGCGCCAAGACTACGCCGCTTGCCTGGCGCGCAGTCGGTCGATCAGTGCCGCCAGACCGGCCAGCGTGTCGATCTGCTGCTCGTCGGGCAGCGTCAGCCGAAGGCGATCTTCGACCTCGAACAGGAACTCGGCCACCGCCAGCGAATCGAGCCCCTGTTCGCGCATCGACACGTGCGGGTCGAGGGCGGCGGGCTCGAGGTTGTACTTCTCCCGGATGATGTGCTGCAGCTCGCCGAGCGAACTCATGACAGTGCCTCGCCCGTCGCGTTCATCGCTCGCCCCCTTCGATGGGCGCGGATTCTATCGCCGTGTCGACGAAGCGCAGCGAGAGCAGGCCCACCGCCAGCGCCAGCAGCAGGCCGGCCACCACGTCCCACCACACGTGCTGTTTGACGGCCAGCGTCGACCACACGATCAGCGCGAACCAGCCGATGCTGGCCCAGCGCAGCCACGGCGGCAGCGCCAGCTCGCGCAGCAGGCGGTCGAGCCACAGCGCCGAGAAGGTGGCGGTGGCCACGTGCATCGACGGGCAGGCATTGCCCGACGCATCGACGCCGCGCAGCAGATCGAAGCCGGGCGCGCCGGCGGGCAGCGTCGTCGGCGGCACCGCCGTCGGCCACCAGTAGAAGCTGGCCAGGCCGGTGACGCACAGCGCGCCGATCCACCAGCCGTAGCGGATCAGCTCGCGAGCATTGGACATCAACAACGGCGGCAACGTCACGTACACCCACAGCGAGACGTAGGGCCACAGCGCCCAGGCGCGAAGGTCGATCCAGTGGTCGATCGCGGTCAACGGCATCTGCAGCGGCGGCCGCAACGGATGGCGCAGCAGTTGGAAGTAGCCGACGAAGAACAGCCCCATGAAAGCCGTCGTGCCTGCGGCCTTCAACCAGAAACAGCTACCTGCGCGCACCGCGACCAGCGACCAAGCCGTGCGCGACGACTCACCCCGGGGGCGAAGCGCCGCTGCCGCGGGCGCGGGTGCGACGGCCGGCAGCTCGCTGGACATGAGCGGCAGCCTACCACCGGTCGCGCGCGCTGGTGCTCGCCTCGCGTCGCCATAATGCATGCATGGAACGCGACGGCACCGCGCAGCACGCTCGTCCCCGATCGCTGCCGCCGCACTCGCCGCTGGTGGCCTACTACAGCAACGAGGACGAGCGCCAGCGGTTCGTGCGCCGCCTGTTCGATGCCACCGCAGCCGACTACGACCGCGTCGAGGCCCTGCTGGCCTGGGGCAGTGGCTCGTGGTACCGGCGCCAGGCGCTGCGCCGCGCCGGCCTGGGGCCGGGCATGCACGTGGTCGACGTCGGCACCGGCACCGGCCTGCTGGCGCGCGAGGCGCTCGAGCTGTGCGGCGCGCAAGGCTCGCTGGTCGGAGTCGACCCGAGCCCCGGCATGATGGCGCAGGCGCGGCTGCCGCAGGCGCTGCTGCTGCAGGGGCGCGCCGAGGCGTTGCCGTGCGCCGACGCCGGCGCGGACTTCGTCAGCATGGGCTATGCGCTGCGCCACCTGAGCGACGTCGACCAGGCGCTGTCGGAGTTCCGGCGCGTGCTGCGCCCGGGCGGGCGACTGCTGATGCTCGAGATCACGCGACCTCGCAGCGCCGTGGCGTCGTGGCTGCTCAAGCGCTACATGCGCACGCTGGTGCCGGTGGCCGCGCGGCTGCTGACGCACCATGCCGACACTGCGACACTGTGGCGCTACTACTGGGACACGATCGAGGCGTGCATCGCGCCCGAGCGCGTGCTCGACGCGATGCGACGCGCCGGGTTCGACGAGGTCGGACAGCATCTCGAACTCGGCATCTTCCGCGAGTACGCGGCCCGCAAGGGACGAGCCGCATGAGTCCGACGCCCGCGGCCGCACGACCCGATGGCGACGAGTGCGACGTGCTGGTGGTCGGCGGCGGGCCGGCGGGCTCGACCGCGGCCGCCCTGCTGGCGCGCCAGGGCCGCAAGGTCGTGCTGGTGGAGAAGGTGCATCACCCGCGCTTTCACATCGGCGAGTCGCTGTTGCCGGCCAACGTACAGCTGTTCGACCAGCTCGGGCTGCGCAGCGAACTCGAGCGCATCGGCCAGCGCAAGTGGGGCATCGAGTTCGTCTCGACCGAGCATGCGCACTCGAGCTTCCTGGAGTTCGCCGACGCCTGGGACAAGACGATGCCCTACGCGTGGCACGTACGACGTTCGGTGCTCGACGAGATCCTGTTCCACCACGCCGGAGTCAGCGGCGCGCAAACGCTCGAGGGTTGCAAGGTCACGCAGGTGGATTTCGACGCCGACGGCGCGTCGGCGCACGCGTCGATGGATGACGGCACGGCGCGGCGCTGGCGTGCGCGCTACCTGCTCGATGCCACCGGCCGCGACACCCTGCTGGCGGCCAAGTTCGGCCTCAAGCAAAAGAGCGACGCGCACGGCAGCGCGGCGATCTTCGGCCACTTCCGTGGCGCGCAGCGGCTGCCGGGCAAGCTCGAAGGCAACATCAGCATCTTCTGGTTCGCGCACGGCTGGTTGTGGCTGATCCCGCTGGCCGACGGCTCCACCAGCATCGGCGCGGTGTGCTGGCCGTACTACCTGAAGACGCGCGACAAGCCGCTGCGCGAGTTCTTCGCCGACACCATCGCGCTGGCGCCGGCGCTGCAGCAGCGCCTTCGCGATGCCACCCTGATCGACGACATGGTGTACGCCACCGGCAACTACAGCTACTCCAGCACGCGCGCCTGTGGCCAGCGCCACGCGCTGCTCGGCGACGCGTTCGCGTTCATCGACCCGGTGTTCTCGTCGGGGCTGTACTTCGCGATGCGT
This sequence comes from Burkholderiaceae bacterium, assembly GCA_036280035.1. Taxonomy (GTDB): domain Bacteria; phylum Pseudomonadota; class Gammaproteobacteria; order Burkholderiales; family Burkholderiaceae_C; genus JAEUPI01. The sequence goes on from DASURM010000252.1 coordinate 2,886, forward strand.
AACGCCTTCGATGCCGCCGAGCTGGTGGCCGCCGAACTCGACCACCCCGAGCGCGCGGCCGCGGCGCGCCGGCGCTACGAGGCGCTGATGCAGAAGGGGCCGCGCGAGTTCTCCTGGTTCATCTACCGCATGAGCAACCCGGCGATGCGCGAGCTGTTCATGCAGCCGAAGAACCCGCTGCGCGTGAAGGAGGCGCTGCTGTCGCTGCTGGCCGGCGACG
>DASURM010000253.1:0-3041 GCA_036280035.1 Burkholderiaceae bacterium
GCTCGGGCGCAGGCAGGATCCCTTCCGCACGTGCGAAACGCACGCCTGCCTCGAACGTCGCGCGCTGGTGGACGCTTCGCGCCTCGATCGAGCCGTGCTCCTTGAGCAGGCTGACGAGCGGCGACATGCCGTGATAGCGCAGGCCGCCGGCGTGGAAGCCGGGCGGGATGAAGGTAGAGCCGAGCGTATGCATCTTGACCAGCGGCGTCAGGTGCGCGGTGTCGCCGAAGTCGTAGGCAAACTTGCCGCGCGTCAGGCTGGGGCAGGCCGCCGGCTCCACCGCGACCACGCGCCGCTTGCGGCCGCCGCGCAGCTGCTGGCCCAGGAACGGGAAGCTGATGCCGGCGAAGTTGCTGCCGCCGCCGGTGCAGCCGACCACGACGTCGGGGTCGTCGCCGGCCATCTCGAGCTGCTTCATTGCCTCCTGGCCGATGATGGTCTGGTGCATCAGCACGTGGTTGAGCACCGAGCCGAGCGAGTACTTGGTGTCGTCGTGCGTCGCCGCCACCTCCACCGCCTCGCTGATCGCGATGCCGAGCGATCCCGGGTGGTTGGGGTTCTTCTCGAGGATCGCGCGGCCGGAGTTGGTGGTGTTCGACGGCGACGGCAGGCACTTGGCGCCGTAGGTCTCCATCAGCGCGCGGCGGTACGGCTTCTGGTCGTATGACACGCGCACCTGGTAGACCGTGACGTCGACGCCGAACAGCGCGCCGGCGAAGGCGAGCGACGAGCCCCACTGGCCGGCGCCGGTTTCGGTGGTGAGCTTCTTGATGCCGGCCTGCGCGTTGTACCAGGCCTGCGGCACCGCGGTGTTGGGCTTGTGGCTGCCCGCTGGCGAGACGCCTTCGTACTTGTAGTAGATCTTCGCCGGTGTTCCGAGCGCCTTCTCGAGCCGATGCGCGCGGTACAGCGGCGCCGGCCGCCACAGGCGGAATATCTCGCGCACCGGCTCCGGAATCGGCACCTCGCGCTCGGCGCTCACCTCCTGCATGATGAGTTCCATCGGGAACAGCGGCGCCAGGTCGTCGGGCCCGAGCGGCTTCAACGTGCCCGGGTGCAGCGGTGGCGCCAGCGGCACCGGCAGGTCGGCCATGATGTTGTACCAGTTGCGCGGGATCTGCGATTCGTCGAGAACGAACTTGGTGGGCGTGCTCATGCGCTGTCTCCTCGGTGGGTTGGAATGAATCCGGCGCCGCTGTGCGGACACCGAACGGGAAAAGGCGATGGGTTCCGCATCGCCGCGGCTCGCGAGCGGGAGAATCGAAGTCGATGACCGCGCCGCAAATCGAACCCCGCTATGTCGGCACGCGCCGCGGCCGGCTGCACATCGCGTGCTGCGGTGCCGCCGAGGCTCCGGCCGTGCTGTTGCTGCATCAGACCCCGCGCAGCGTGGCCGAGTACCGCGCGGTGCTGCCGCTGCTCGGCCGGCGCTGGCGCGCGATCGCGCTCGACACGCCGGGCTTCGGCGCCTCCGACGCGCTGAGCGACGGCGCCTCGATCGAAGGCTGGGCCGATGCCGCGGCCGCGCTGCTCGATGCGCTCGGCGTCGCGCGCGCCCACGTGGCGGGCCACCACACCGGCGGCGTGATCGCGTTCGAGCTGGCGGCCGCGCGGCCCGAGCGCGTGGCGCGCCTCGTGCTGTCGTCCACGCCGTGGATCGACGCCGCCGAGCGCGCGCGGCGCGCGCAGCGCGGCGCGATCGACCGCGTCGAACCGCGCGCCGACGGCTCGCACCTCGCCGAGCTGTGGCGACGGCGCGCGCCGGTCTACCCGGCCGATCGGCCCGAGCTGCTGCACGCGTTCGTGCTCGATGCGCTGAAGGTGCTCGATCAGGTCGAGGCGGGCCACGACGCGGTGACGCGCTATGCGATGGACGAACGCGTCGCGCTCGTGCGCGCCGACGCGCTGGTGATCGAGGCCGGTGCCGACCCGTTCGCTGCGCCGCACGCCGCCACGCTCGTCGCGCGCCTGCGCCACGCGACGCTGCTGCGCATCGAAGGCGGCATGGTGCCGCTGCCCGAGCAGATGCCCGAGGCCTTCGCCGCCGCGGTCGACGGCTTTCTCGGCGCCGAGGGTTGAACGCTGCGGGCTCACGGTTGACTCCTGCGCAGTTCGGCCTTGTCGGTCTTGTTGGCCGCGGTCTTGGGCAGCGTGGCCATGAAGCACACCTCGGCCGGCACCTTGTAGCGCGACAGCCGCTGCGCACAGAACGCCTGCAGCGCCGCGGCGTCGCGAAGCGCACCCGGGCGCGGCACCACGCAGGCGCGCAGCGCCTCGCCGCGGTAGGCGTCGGGCACGCCGATCACCGCCGCGTCGGCCACGTCGGGGTGCGCGAACAGCACCTCTTCGACCTCGCGCGGGTAGACGTTGTAGCCGCCGACGATCGCCATGTCCTTCTTGCGGTCGCGGATCGTCAGCGTGCCGTCTTCGTCGATCGAGCCGATGTCGCCGGTGTAGAGCCAGCCGCCGCGCAGCGCCTGCGCGGTCTCGTCGGGCCGATTGTGGTAGCCGCGCATCAGCTGCGGGCCGCGCACGCGGATCTCGCCGCTTTCGCCGCGGGCGAGCACGCGGGAGCCGGTTTCGACATCGACGATCTCGATCTCGGTGTCGGGTACCGGCACGCCGACCGTGCCCGGCAAGACCCGGCCGCACGCCGGGTTGAAGGTGAGCACCGGGCCGGCTTCGGTCATGCCGTAGCCCTCGAGCACGCTGGTGCCGGTCAGCTCGCGCCAGCGTTCGAGCGTGGCCGCCGCCAGCGCCGCGGCGCCCGAGTAGCTGGTGTGCACACTGCGCCAGTCGGTGCCGGCGCAGCGCGGGTGCGCGAGCAGGCCGACGAAGATCGTCGGGCTGCCGAGGAAGACGCCGATGCGCTCGCGCGGCACGATGTCGAGCACCGCGTCGGGTTGGTAGCGCGGCAGGATCACCAGCGTGCTGGCGGCGCGCACCGCCAGCAGCAGCCCCATCGCCAAGCCGTACGCGTGCGCCAGCGGCATCATGCACAGCACGCGGTCGCCCTCGCGCGTGGGCAGCAGCGCCTCGCG
>DASURM010000254.1:0-3047 GCA_036280035.1 Burkholderiaceae bacterium
ATGGACACCCAGGCGGGCGACGAGCGCAAGGCGGTGCGCTCGGTGCAGGAGGCCGAGCTCGAACGGCGCTTCGACGCCAAGATCGACGCCGGCGACTTCATCGAGGCCAAGGACTGGATGCCCGAGCACTACCGCAAGACGCTGCTGCGCCAGATCAGCCAGCACGCGCATTCGGAGATCGTGGGCATGCTGCCCGAGGGCAACTGGATCACGCGCGCGCCGACGCTCAAGCGCAAGGCGATCCTGCTGGCCAAGGTGCAGGACGAAGGCGGCCACGGCCTGTACCTGTACGCCGCGGCCGAGACGCTGGGCACCAGCCGCGACCAGATGATCGACGCGCTGCACTCGGGCAAGGCCAAGTACAGCTCGATCTTCAACTACCCCACGCTGACCTGGGCCGACATCGGCACCATCGGCTGGCTGGTCGACGGCGCGGCGATCATGAACCAGGTGCCGATCTGCCGCTGCTCGTACGCGCCGTACGCGCGCGCGATGATCCGCATCTGCCGCGAGGAGAGCTTTCACCAGCGCCAGGGCTTCGATTCGCTGCTGGTGATGATGCGAAGCGGCACGCCCGAGCAGAAAGCGATGGTGCAGGACGCGGTCGACCGCTGGTGGTGGCCGTCGGTCATGATGTTCGGCCCGCCCGACGACCAGAGCCCCAACAGCGCGCAGGGCATGCGCTGGGGCATCAAGCGCGTCAGCAACGACACGCTGCGCCAGCGCTTCGTCGACGCCGCCGCCGAGCAGGCCAAGGTGCTCGGCGTCACGCTGCCCGACCCGGAGCTGAAGTGGAACGAGGCGCGCGGCAGCCACGACTTCGGCGCCATCGACTGGAGCGAATTCAAGCGCGTGATCGCCGGCGACGGCCCGTGCAACCGCGAGCGCCTGGCCATGCGCGTCAAGGCGTGGGACGACGGCGCCTGGGTGCGCGACGCGGCGCTGGCGCACGCGCGCAAGCGGGCGACGAAGGAGCAGGCGGCATGAGCGAGATCAAGAGCAACCCGATGCGCGGGCAGCGCACAGAGGGGTCCACCGCAGCGAGCGAATGGCCGCTGTGGGAGGTGTTCGTGCGCAGCCGCTCGGGCCTCGACCACAAGCACTGCGGCAGCTTGCACGCCGCCGATGCGCCGATGGCGATCCAGCTCGCACGCGATGTCTACACGCGCCGCCAGGAGGGTTCGAGCGTGTGGGTGGTGCGCAGCGACCAGATCGTCGCCAGCGACCCGGCCGACAAGGACATGTACTTCGACCCGATGGAAGACAAGGTGTACCGCCACCCGACTTTCTACAAACTGCCAAGCGAAGTCGACCACATGTGACGGTGCTGGGAGCGACACATGGCCACGCCATCCATCCAGGTCGATCTCAACCCCTCGGTGCAGTACCTGCTGCGCCTGGGCGACACCGCGTTGATCCTCGGCCAGCGGCTGTCGGAGTGGTGCGGCCACGCGCCGGTGCTCGAGGAGGACATCGCGCTGGCCAACATCGCGCTCGACCTGATCGGCCAGGCGCGCGCGCTGCTCACGCGCGCCGGCCAGCTCGAGGGCCGTGGCCACGACGAAGACCAGCTCGCCTTCCTGCGCGACGAGCGCGACTATCGCAACGTCACGCTCGTCGAGCTGCCGAACTCGGGCGGCGTGGGGCCCAGCCGCCCGGGCGACTTCGCGTTCACCGTGCTGCGCAACGCGATGATGGCCGCCTGGTTCCGCCTGCTGTGGGAGCGCCTGCGCGACTCCAGCGATGCCGAGCTGGCCGGCATCGCCGGCAAGGCGCTGAAGGAGGCGCGCTACCACCGGCAGCACTCGGCCGACTGGGTGGTGCGGCTGGGCGACGGCACCGACGAGTCGGCGCGCCGCCTGCGCGCCGCGCTCGACGCGCTGTGGCGCTTCACGCCCGAGCTGTTCGACGGCGATGCGGTCGACGCCGCCGCGGCGGCCAGCGGTCTGGGGCCGCGCTGGGACTCGCTGCGCGAGCCCTGGCTGGCCGAGATGCGCGAGCTGTTCGACGAAGCCGGGTTGTCATTGCCGGCGGATTCGGCGTTTCGCAGCACCGGCAAGCGTGGCGTACACAGCGAGCACATGGGCTACATCCTGGCCGACCTGCAGTTCTTGCAGCGCGCGTATCCGGGCGGAGCCTGGTGAGGCGATGAACCCGGCGCCGAACGCGATCCACGGCGAGCTGCGCCGCGCCGCTCGCGACGAGCCGCGCGTCGCGCGCGCCTGGCGTGCGCTGCACTCGGTGCTCGACCCCGAAGTGCCGGCGCTGAGCGTGTGCGATCTCGGCATCGTGCGCGACGTGGTCGCGCATGCCGACGGCATCGAGGTCGTGCTGACGCCCACCTACAGCGGCTGCCCGGCCACCGAGGTGATCGAGCGCTCGGTGATCGATGCGGTGAACGCCGCCGGCCTCGGCCCGGCGCGCGTCACGCTGCGGCGTGCGCCGGCATGGACCACCGACTGGATCAGCGACGAGGGCAAGCGCAAGCTGCGCGAGTACGGCATTGCGCCGCCGGGCGGAGGCGCCGCGGTGAGCCACGAGCGCCCGATCCGTCTGGTGCGGCGCGAGAGCGTCGAGTGCCCGCGCTGCGGCAGCGCGAACACCGAGCGGCTGTCGGCCTTCGGCTCCACCGCGTGCAAGGCGCTGTACCGCTGCCTCGCGTGCCGCGAGCCGTTCGAGCACTTCAAGCCGATCTGATCGCTTGCCGGCATGACCACTCCGCTGTTTCATCCGCTGCGCGTGCGCCGCATCGAGCCCGACACCGCCGAGGCGGTGATCGTCACCTTCGAGGTGCCCACCGAGCTGCGCGACGTGTTCGGCTTCACGCAGGGCCAGTACCTCACGCTGCGCCGCGAGGTCGACGGCCAGGACCTGCGGCGCTCGTACTCGATCTGCGCCGGCGTCGACGACGGCGAGCTGCGCGTCGGCGTGCGCAAGGTCAACGGCGGCGTGTTCTCCAACTGGATCAACGCGCACCTCAAACCTGGCGACAGCATCCAGGTGATGGCGCCGCAGGGGCGCTTCTTCGTGCCGATCGACCCGGCGGT